>NZ_LZMJ01000013.1:0-190415 GCF_001665495.1 Rhodococcus sp. 852002-51564_SCH6189132-a | reverse complement strand
GGAAGCTAAGCCTGTCTGCGCCGATGGTACTGCACTCGACAGGGTGTGGGAGAGTAGGACACCGCCGAACACCCGTTACCGAAGACCCCCAACATTGTTGGGGGTCTTCGGCTTTGAGGAGGGGAGCCGCTTTCGCGGGTCCCCTTTTCTCGTACGCGGACATTCGGTCGGGCTATGCTCGGATACGTGGGACGGAACGGGCCGGCGACAAGCGTGACCGGTGATTTCGAACTCACCATGGACGAACTGCGGGCGGTCGTCCGATACGTGACGGAGAGTGCACAGGACGTGCTTCCCGTCTTCGAGGATTCCGTGCCCGAGGACCGTCGTCCACGTTCAGCACTCGATGCGGCGCGAGAATTCGTCGACGGTGCGCGACGAACGAGACTCCAGCGCGTCGCCGCCCTGGATGCCCACCGAGCTGCGAAGGATGCACCGACGGAAGCGGCTTCCCTCGCCGCGCGGTGTGCCGGCGATGCCGCCGCGGCTGCCTATCTGCACCCGATCGCGAAGGCCACTCAGGTCGGGCACATCCTGCGTACCGCTGCGAGTGTCGCGCGCATCGCCGAACTCCGTGCGGGCGGAGACCCGACGGCAGCTGAGGACTCGCTCGACGACGCCCGGCGCCGTGCGACCCCCGTGGTGGTCGACGTCCTGTCCAGATATCCGATCGCCCCTACCTCGAGAAGTCGTGTCGGACAGTTGATGAGCGTGGCGTGTCCCCTGTGAGTAGGTCCGGGTTGTTCTAGAGTCCTGATTGCCCTGGTAAGGGCGAAGAAGGGACGATAGGAATCATGGCGGGACGCAAACGTCACTCGGCGGAAGACATCGTGCGCAAGCTGCGCCGGGCCGACGAGTTGGCCGCGGAAGGCAAGAACGGCGAGGAGATCGCCGCCGCGCTCGAGGTGTCGGCGGCGACGCTGTACAACTGGCGTCGTCAATACGGCGGCATGGATGCCGATGCGGCGAAGGAGCTCAAGGAACTGCGGGAGCAGAACAGCCGGCTCAAGCGATTGCTCGCAGATGCCGAGTTGGAGAAGGACGCGTTGCGGGAGATCGCGAAGGGAAAATTCTAAGCCCGACCGCCAAACGCGCCGCGATCACCATGCTCACCGACACCCTACAGATGTCGGAGCGGTTCGCGTGCAAGGTCGTTGGGCTCTCCCGATCGGTTTACCGGCGGTTGCCGTTGGCGCAGACACCAGGCGACCCGGACGCCGATCTGCGCGCAGAGTTGCGCAGGTATTCCCGCAAGCATCCGCGGCACGGGTTTCGTCGGGCGTGGGCATGGCTGCGCTACGACCAGGGCATCGAGGTGAACAAGAAGAAGGTGCACCGCCTGTGGAAAGAAGAAGGATTGCAGGTCCGGCGTGCTCCACGCCGCAAACGTGCCGGCCTGTCCTCCGTTCCGGTCGTCGACGCGGATGCTCCGAATGTGGTGTGGGCATTAGACTTCCAGTTCGATTCGACCGTCGACGGCAAGACGGTGAAGATCGCGTCGATGGTCGATGAACATACCCGGATGTCGTTGTTGAACATCGTGGACCGCTCGATCACCGCCGGGCGGTTGATCGAAGGCTTGGAGAAGGCGTTCGCGATGTGGGGTGGGCCGCCGCTGGTGTTGCGCATGGACAACGGGCCGGAGTTCATCTCGGAAGCGCTGCGGGACTTCTGTGCTGGGTCGGTGGGGGTGTCCTACATTCCGCCGGGTACGCCATGGAACAACGGGTTCATCGAATCGTTCAACAACCGGTTGCGCGATGAGTGTCTGAACCGCAACTACTGGCCCACTCTGCTCGAGGCCCGGGTGGTGATCGAGGACTTCAAGGACGACCACAATCACCGACACCGTCATTCGGCATTGGGGTACAAGACCCCCGCCGAGTACGCTGCCGGATGCACCCACCGGCACCAGCCCGTGGCGTGCGAGATCGACTGATCGACTGCACAGAGGAACCGGCTCTAGAAACGACCGGACCGACTATCGGGGACCTGCCAAGCGCACTGGATGCATCTCTGCGCCCTCGGAACTAGGCGGTCGGTGCCGGGGGAAGCTCTCGCGTGCTCAACCACGCCTCCCACAGCGGCCGGAGCGAGACGTCCGAGAAACGTGCGGCGAGATCCTTGAACTGCGCCGTCGTCACGTTGCCGTGCCGGTGTTCCGCGGTCCACGTCCGTAGGAGGGTGAAGAACGACTCGTCGCCGAGCTGCACTCGCAGGGCGTGCAAAGTCAGTGCTCCGCGCTTGTAGATGCGGTCGTCGAACATGTCCTTCGGGCCCGGATCCTCGAGCAGGATGTCCTGCGGCTTGCGGGCCAGACCCCGGTGGGCGTCGAGCGCATGTGCATGCGCCGACCTGCCGCCCGAGTTCTCCGACCACAACCACTCCGCGTAGCACGCGAATCCTTCGTGGAGCCAGATGTCGCACCAACGGTTCAGCGTGAGGCTGTTGCCGAACCACTGGTGCGCCAACTCGTGTGCGACGAGCCGTTCCTCGCGGCCGGTGCCGTCGCAGAAGTTCGCGCCGAAGATCGACAATCCCTGTGCTTCGAGGGGGATCTCGAGGTCGTCGTCGGTCACCAGAGCGGTGTAGTGCGCGAACGGGTACGGGCCGAACAGGCGCGTGAACAACTCGAGCATCTCGGTCTGGCGAGCGAAGTCCCGATCGAACGCCGCGCGCAACCGAGGCGGATGGATGCCGTACTGGGGCACGGGTTCGTTTGAGAGGGTGCGTATCTCGTAGTGCCCGGTCTGGACCGTGGCGAGATAGGTCGCCATGGGTTCGGGTTGCTCGTAGACGCGGGTGGTGCGACTCGCCTTCGTGGTCTTGTGCACGAGGGTGCCGTTCGCGATCGCGACGAACGGAGCGTCGGTGGTGACCGCGATGCGGTAGGTGGCTTTCGAACCGGGATGGTCGTCGCAGGGGAACCAGGTGGGTGCGCCGTTGGGCTGACTCGCGACGAGCGAACCCTCGTCGAGTTCTTCCCAACCGACCTCACCCCACATGGTCCGCAGTGGGGTGGGGGTTCCCGAGTACTGCACACCGAAGACGAGGACCGCCCCGGCAGGGAGTTTCTCGGCGGGGGTGACGGTGAGCTTGCCGCCACGATGCGCGAACTTGGCGGGACGTCGCCCGTTGACGGTCACCTTCGTGACTCGCATCGACTGCGCGAGATCGAGCGAATACTTGGCGCGCACGTCCGTAGTCGTGGCGATGATCTTCGCCCGGCCGTCGAGCCGATTGGACACGACCTTGTAGGTGAGTTCGAGTTCGTAGCGGGAGGCCCGGTAGCCGCGGTTCCCGCTCTCGGGCAGATAAGGGTCGAGCGGCCGGTCCGCGGCGACCGGCGCGACGGGCTTGGCGGCCTTGATGGGCTTCACCGCGGCGACCAGTCGTTCGGCGTGGTCCACGGCGTGATCGGATTGCCCTGCCAGCGAGTGGACGGCGGGACGACGTCGCCGCGCATCACCAGCGAGGCCGGGCCGACGGTGGCACCGTCGCCGATGCCCGAGGCGGGCAACGCGACGCATTGGGGGCCGAGCGTGGCGCCGGCGCCGAGGGTCACGGTGTCCATGGACATGATCCGATCATGGAACAGGTGGGTCTGTACAACGCAACCGCGTTCGACGGTCGCACCGTCGCCCAGGGACACCAGGTCGGCCTCGGGCAGCCAGTAGCTCTCGCACCACACACCGCGCCCGATCCTCGACCCCAGTGCGCGCAGCCACAGGTTCATCACGGCGGTGCCCGCCGCGGCCCGGGCGAACCACGGTGCCGCCACGGTCTCCACGAAGGTGTCGGAGACCTCGTTGCGCCACACGAACGAACTCCACAGCGGGTGCTCGACGCGTCCGATCCGACCGACGACGAGCCATTTCGCGATCACGGTCACGAGGCACGCCACCGCTCCGGCCACCATGAGCACGAGACCGCCCAGCAGCGCAGCGGCGAGATAGCCCCAGTGCACGGCGAGGGTGTTGAGTGCGAAGAGCACACCGAGCCCGATGCCGTAGGTGACGACCATGGGCACGAGCCGGAAGGTCTCCACCGCGCCGCGCGCGATCTTCAGTTTCAGCGGCGGTGCGAAGGTGCGGCTCGCGTCGCTGTCACCGCTTGCGCGCCGCAGGCGCACCGGGGGACTGCCCAGCCACGACGAGCCGGATTTCGCCTTCTCCGGAGCCGCGGAGAGCACCGCGACGAGCCCGTGCTTCGGGACGCGCCGACCCGGCGCCGCCATACCCGAGTTGCCGAGGAAGGCACGCTTGCCGACCTTCGCATGCGAGATGTACAGCCACCCGCCGCCGAGTTCGTAGGAGGCGACCATCGTGTCGTCGGCGAGGAACGCTCCATCGGCGACCTTGGTGAACTTGGGAACCATCAGCACGGTCGACGCCTCGACGTCCTTACCGATGTCGGCGCCGAGCAATCGGAGCCAGATCGGGGTGAGCATCGACGCGTAGAGCGGGAACAGGAAGGTGCGCGAGGAGTCCATGAGGCGCTCGGTGAACCACACCTGCCAGCCCACGCGGCTGCGCACGGGATGCCAGCCCTCGGTCATCCCGACGGCAAGCAGTCGCACGGCCGTCAGGGTGAGCAGGGCGAAGACGAACATCGTCAGCAGCGCCGCGACGGGCAGCATCGCCAGGGAGTGCACCACGGCGTCGGAGACGGTGGGGGTGTCGTGCACCCACCACACGAGCAGCGCGACCCCGGCGGCGATCGAGACGACGGGCAGGCCGCCGAGCAGGATCGACGACAGCGCGTAGACCGGCACCCACCTGCCGCCCCGCGGCGGTGTCGCGGCGGGCCACGGCCGGTCGGCCTTGCCGGCCTTGCGGGCGGGGGAGCCCGACCAGTTCTGCCCGGCCTTCACGCGACCGAACACCGCGGATCCGGCCTCCACTTCGGCGTCCTTACCGATCCGCGCGCCGGGGGCCAGGAACGAGCGGGCGCCCACCGTGGCGCCGGCACCGATCCGGATGCTTCCGATGTGGACGACGTCGCCGTCCACCCAGTAGCCGCCGAGGTCCACCTCCGGCTCGACGGCACACCCGTCGCCGAGTTCGAGGAGACCGGTGACCGGTGGAAGACTGTGCAGGTCGACGTCGCGGCCGACCTTCGCTCCCAGCGCCCGCGCGTACTGCCGCATCCAGGGAGCGCTCGAGATGTTCACGGCACCCACGGCCTCGGACAGTCGCAGAGCCGTCCACAGCCGGAGATGGACGCTCCCACCGCGTGGGTAGCTTCCGGGCTCTATGCCGCGCAGGAGCAGACGCGAACCCGCGACGGAGATCGCCATGCGCCCGGCGGGCGTGAGGAACAGCAGGACACCGAGCGCGACCCACCACCACGACAGGGTGACGGTCCACGGCACGTCCACGACGAGCGCGACGACGTTGTTCAGGATCGCCAGCCAGGTCACCCACTGCAGTCCGGTAAGGGTGGTGAGGACGGCGGTCACGGCGATCTGCCCGAGCTGGGCGAGCCGCGGCACCGGGGTCACCTCTCGCGGTGTCGCCGCTTCCGTCGGCGCGAGTTCGTCGAGGTAGACGGCGAGCGATCCGAGCCTCGGGTGGTCGTACAGTTCCGCGACGGTCATCTCGGGATACCGGCTCCGCAGCGCCGTGACGAGTTGCGCCGCCGCGAGGGAACCACCGCCGAGTTCGAAGAAGTCGTCGTCGACGCCCTCGATCCGGGCGCCGAGGATGTCGGTCCACAGTTCGGCGACCCATTCGGCGGTGGGATCGAGACCGAGTGCTTCCACCGAGTCGGCATCGGCGCCGGGCAGCGGCCACGGCAGAGCGTTGCGGTCGACCTTGCCGGACGTGCGGGTGGGCAGTTCGTCGACGAGCGCGAGTCGGGGGACGAGCGCGGCCGGGAGTCGTTCGGACAGCAGGTCGTGGGCCGACGCGATGTCGAAGTCCGGATCGGTGGAGGCGAGGTATCCCACGAGGATCGAATGTCCCGCGGCCGTCTTGCGGACCGCGCACGCACCGCCCGCCACGCCGGGCAGGTTCTGCAGTGCGTTGTCGACCTCGCCGAGTTCGATGCGGCGGCCACCGATCTTGACCTGGTCGTCGGCGCGTCCCTGGAACAGCAGACCGGCGCGGTCGAGCGTCACGAGATCACCGCTGCGGTAGGCGCGGTCCCAGCCGAGCGTGGGCATCGGAGCGTACTTCTCGGCGTCCTTCGCCGGATCGAGGTAGCGCGCGAGGCCGACACCACCGATGACGAGTTCACCGGTCGCGCCCTCCTCGACGGGGTTGCCGTCGGCGTCCACGACGGCGAGATCCCATCCGTCGAGGGGCAGGCCGATGCGGACCGGTCCGGTGCCGTCCATCAGCGACGCGCAGGCCACGACCGTCGCCTCGGTGGGGCCGTAGGTGTTCCACACCTCGCGTCCCGGAACCGCGAGACGTTCGACGAGATCGGGTGGGCAGGCCTCGCCACCGAAGATGAGCAAACGCACCGCCTCGAGGGCTTCGGCCGGCCACATCGCCGCGAGGGTGGGCACCGTGGAGACGACGTTGATGTTGCGCGAGACGAGCCACGGCCCGAGGTCCATGCCGGAGCGGACGAGCGCGCGGGGCGCCGGAACCAGGCAGGCGCCGTGCCGCCAGGCGAGCCACATCTCCTCGCACGAGGCGTCGAACGCCACGGACAGCCCGGCCAGGACCCGGTCGCCGGGACCGAGCGGCTCCCCTTGGCAGAACATTCGCGCTTCCGCGTCGACGAAGGCCGCCGCATTGCGGTGGGTGACGGCGACACCCTTCGGTGTTCCGGTTGAACCGGAGGTGAAGATGATCCACGCGTCGTCATCGAGGTTCGGGCCCCGCACCACCGGGGTGCCCGACGGCGCGGCCGTGCCCGGTCCGATGCCCTCGTCCGTGACGATGGCGGTGACCTGCGCTTCCGAGAACACGAGTTCGGCCCGCTCGTCGGGATCGTCGGCGTCGACGGGGACGTACGCGGCGCCCGCGGCGAGAATGGAGAGAATCGTCACATACAGGTCGCTGCGCCCGGAGGTCATGCGGACCCCGACCCTGTCGCCGGCCCCGACGCCCGCGTCGTTCAGCGCATACGCACCGGCGATCACCGCCTCGACCAGTTCGGCGTATTCGAGGACCGTCGCGCCGTCGTCGATCGCGGGGGCGTCGGGATGTGCTTCGGCAGTGCTCCGCAGCAGGTCGACGAGGGTGCGGGCGGGTGGAGCGTGCGACGCGCGGAGGAACTCGTCGGGGATGGGGGACCGGCCGACGGGGGTCGAGGTTATGGCTGGCAATTCCGCGGGTCCTTCTGCTCGATGGTGCTTCCGGTTATCTCACGTCCGGGTGGACGGCAGGTGAACGTTCGGCGCGCAGAACGCGTGTCGGCGTCGTGCGGTGCCGGGCGACGCGGAGCTGTGCGGGGTTGACACGGCCCGGTCGTCCTGCCATTCTCTTCGCCAGGTCATGAGTACCAGCGTCAAGCCCCGGCTAGCTGGTCGGCAACCCTCCAACCGCGGTGGGGTGCTCCGGGTGACGACCGGGCCGTGAATCCACTACCGGACACGGCAAGCGCGGACTCCGCCGGCGACGAGAATTCTCCGTCGTAGGCGTCACCGGCGGGTCCCCGAGTACACAAGGGATTTGTCATGACTGCTGTAGCCACCACCACCTGCATCGCTCCCTTTGCCACCGTTTCCGGCTGTGACGTGCAGGTTCCGCTCGTCCAGGGGGGTACCTGCACCTATGCGAACTTCGACTACGCGGCGAGCGCACCGGCGCTGTCCGCCGTCACCGACCGCATCACCGAGCTGCTGCCCTTCTATGCGAGCGTGCACCGCGGCGCCGGATACGCTTCGCGGATCAGCACCACCGCCTACGAGGACGCCCGCTCCTCCGTGTCGCGCTTCGTCGGCGCGGCCGACGACCAGGTCGTCGTCTTCACGCGCAACACCACCGATTCGCTGAACCTGCTCGCGAGTGCGGTGCCCGGCGATGTCGTGGTGCTCGACATCGAGCACCATGCGAATCTGCTGCCCTGGAAGAACTCTCGCATCGTCGAGGCTGCGGACACCGTCTCCGAGACGGTATGGCGTCTCGCGGTCGAACTGCAGCGCGCACCCGCGGCCCTGCTCGCCGTCACCGGTGCTTCCAACGTCACCGGTGAGGTCCTGCCGATCGCCGAACTCGCCGAGCTCGCACACGCTTCCGGTGCCCGGATCCTCGTCGACGGTGCGCAGCTCGTGCCCCATCGCCGTGTCGATCTCGTCGAGCTCGGTGTGGACTACCTCGCCTTCTCCGGCCACAAGCTGTACGCGCCGTTCGGTGCGGGAGTGCTCGTCGGCCGCCGAGACTGGCTCGACGCCGCCGAGCCGTACCTCGCCGGTGGCGGCGCGGTGCGCGAGGTGCGCCTCGATCACACCGAATGGTCCTGCGCCCCTGCGCGTCACGAGGCCGGCACCCCCAACGTGCTCGGCGTCGCCGCCCTTGCCGCCGCGTGCGATGCGCTCGCCGGTTTCGACGCCGACGCGGTGATCCGTCACGAGGAGGCCCTGTGCGCCCTGCTCGTCGACGGTCTGCAGGCCATCGACGGCGTGGAAGTGCTTCGGCTGTGGAACGATTCGGCCGACAGTGTCGGGATCGTCACCTTCACGGTCGACGGCTACGAGCCCGGCCACGTCGCCTCCTATCTGTCCGCCGAGTACGGCATCGGCGTCCGTGACGGACGCTTCTGCGCCCACCCGCTGCTCGCGCGGGTCGGTCGTGCCGGCGGAGCCGTCCGGGCGTCGCTCGGACTCGGCAGCTCGTCCGACGATGTCGAGCGGCTCCTCGGAGCGCTCCGGTTGCTGGTCGAGAACGGGCCGACGTGGGTGCACGCGAAGACCGCCGGCGTGTGGAACCCCTCGCCGGAGACGCGTCCCGGCCTCGGAGCGACCGACGGCGACGCATCTCCGTGCGTCTAGCGGTCGACAATTCCCCATAGGATCAGTAGGGTAATTCGCATGGGACGGACGAGGACGATCGCTGCGGCACGCTGGTGCCGTCGCCATGTCGACCTCTGCCGTACGGCATCGGGAATCTGTCCGGACTGAAGGTCTTCTCCCCCACAGTCTTCCGGCCCACAGGCCGATCCCTCCGTGCCGCTCCGCGGCCCGTACCGAGAGGTATCCCATGTCCGTCGCATCCACCGTCACCCCTGTATCCGCAGACCCGGCCGTCGTCGAGTCCGCCGCGATCCGGCCGTTGCGCGTCGCCGTCGAACTCACCGGTCACTCCGGGCCCGACTACTGGGCCGACCTGACCCTGGGACGTGTCGGCGACCCGCCGCTCGACCTCAGCGCCGATGAATCCAACGTCGTGCGGGTGCGTGCCGCCGACCTGCGTGAAGCCGGGAAACTGCGCGACCGCATCCGCGCAGAGGCCGCCGAGGAGGGCCGCGATCCCGATTCGGTCACGGTGCTCGTCGACGTCGAGATCGTCCTCGCCTCCGATGCCCGCACCGCCCGCACCCGGCGCACCCGCCCGGAATCGACTCGCGGGGAGGCCGGCACGCTGTCCTATGTCGGAACGCCGCACGGTCTCGCCGGGCTGATCGCGGACATCCATGCCGTGCAGGTCGCCGACGGCGTCACGCTGATCCCGCTCGCCGCGCCGTTCACCGTCGAGCATCTCGTCGACGGAACGCTGCCGTGGCTGGAGTCGCGCGGCCTCGTCGAGGTCTCGCCGACCGTCGTCGAGGTCCTGCGCCGGTTCGGTGAGGTCCCTCGGACATCCGTGCGCGCTTCCTGACACGCATCGGTATTGCGAAGGAGGGGCAGGAGTTTCGACTCCTGCCCCTCCTTCGCATGCGTTCACGCCGTACGGCGGTCGAGTGATTCGACGACGTGTACGCGCGGATCGGGATCGAACCGGTAGCCCGACCCGCGGACAGTGGTGATGATGTTGCCGAAACGTCCCAGCTTGGAACGGATCCGGGAGACATGGACGTCGACACTGCGGTTGCCGCGGTCGGTGTCGAAGTCGTCGTTCTCCGAGTATCCGGCGCCGAGCGGCCTCAATGCCGCGCGGGACACCACGACGCGGGGCCGACGCACCAAGTGCGCGAGGATCTCGAATTCGCTGTGACTCAACTCGACCCGCTGATTGTCGAGCACCAGCCCCCGGGCCGGCAGATCGATGACCAGAGGGGTCGGGCCGGGGCTGAGAAGAGTGTGGGTGCGCGCACCCGGGAGCAGATCGAGCGCGGTCTCCCGCAGAGCATCGGCGAGGGCGGCGAGATCGCCCGCCGACCCGGCGTTCGTGTCCGAGATCTGCACGATGAGAACGAGTTCGGGGGAATCGACCGAGCTGCCGGCCGGGTTCTCGATGGAGGACGTGGTCATGGAAGGGCTCCGCTGGTCGGAAGGTGAACGGCGCCGGGCAGGCAACTACCCGCAGCAGTGCGGCGCCGGAAAAGAGGAAGGGATGGTGCGGATCTCAGAACGCACAGAGGCACGAGCGGGTACGACACAGGTCGACATGCCTGCGGCTCCACGCTCGGACTGTCACGACGGAAAGTGTACCCGGATGGAGATGCCGGTGTACCGGTAGGTGGACGGTCTCAGTCCACGTCGACGTCGATCGCCGCGGTGATGCGCATGAGCTCCGAATAGACGGTCCGGAACAGTGTGTTCGGGCATCCACCCGACGCCCACAGATCCGGGTGGAGCTGCAGCGCACGGTCGATGTAGGTGGGCAGGTTCGTGGGATGACCGAGCGGTGCGACGCCACCGAGCGGCTGGCCGGTGACCTCCGTGACCAGGTCGGAGGAGGCCGGCACGAGTTCGCCACCGAGCCGCTCGCCGGTCCGCTCGACCGACACGCGATGCGCCCCGGACACCAACAGCAGGATCGGGTCGTCATCGAGCAGGAAGACGAGCGACTTCACGATCGCGCCCACCTCGACACCGACCGCGGCGGCGGCCTGCTCAGCGGTGTGCACGGTCTCCGGCTGCTGGACGATCAGACCGTGATGGCCGCGGGCGATGAGCGTGTCCGAGACGCGGTGGGCATTCGGATGCAGCGACCTGGTCATGGATCAAGAGTAGGAAAATCGCCGCCGGATGGGCGCGGTTCCGAGGACGCGTCGTCGTCGTGTCGTGTCGTGGGGTGGCTCGATACAGTCCGTACGTAAACAAGTTACCCTTCGGTATTAACGCCTCTCCTGCCAGAAGGCAGGAGATTCCCGGCTCGGACCGCAACCGAACCACCCAGGAGGTGATCCGCCTGTCTGACGTCGTCGACACCGGTGTGGCCACGCTCCGCCACAGCCAGAATCACTCTGGCAGCGTTCCGGTCCCGGCATGCGCTGTAGTCGCAGGCCGAGCATCGGAAGGTTCGTTCGCCGAGTTCGAGGCGTTGCTTGGCTCTCGCGAAACATCTCGAACACGTCATCGACGTGTATGCGGGCCGTACCAGCACCACCTTCCGGCCGGCCCGCGTGCCCTGCTCGGCGAGTTCGCGCTTCGCAGCGCCGATCGCGGCATCCGCCGCTTTCCTCGCCATCGTGGATCGGGCGAGGAACTGGGGGCGGAAATCCTCCACGGCGATCAGTGCGTGGTGTGCGACCACCCCGCGCGCCCACATCCGTGCCTCGTGCTGGTTCCGCCGAGCGGCCTTCTTCTGCACCTGCGACGCACGTTTGCGGGCTCGCCGGTATCCGTTGGACGGTCGGCTTCCCTTGGGTCTGCGTCGGCGAGCCATGGTTCGTTGCGCCTTCGCCAGCTCCGCCGAGCAACGCTTGCGATGACCCCGGTGCGGCAGGTCGAACCGCTCGTCGGTGGTGGTCGCCGTGTGGGTCACTCCCCAATCGACACCGATCGCCGAACCAGGCGGCGCCGGAGCCGGAGGTTCGGTGCTGCGGGTGACGACGAACGACGCGTACCAATCTCCGACCGAGTCGCGGGTGATGCGCACACTCGACGGTTCGGATGGCAGTTTCCGCGACCACACCACCGGAATTGTGACGCCCTTCGGCAAGCGCAATCGGCCTTCCTGGATCCGGAAGCTGCGACGGGTGTACTCGAGAGTCGGCGACGTTGCCTTCCGGGACTTGAACTTCGGGCGGTTGCGTCCTTTCACCGCGAACGACGAGTCGAGCGCACGAGCGTAAGTCCGCAACGTCTGTTGTTGAGCGACCTGGGAGCCGGCCCGCAACCACGCCGATCGTCTGCGCGTCTCGGTCAGCTGTTTGCTCAGCTTCCCGGAAGTGGGTCGTGCGCCCGTCTTCTGGAGGTGCACGGCTTCGTTCCACAGGAACCTGCAGCGATGCCATTCGTCGAGCAGCGCACGTTCGGCGTTGCTGCCCGCACGCAACCGGAAGTTGTAACGCACAACCTCGACCCCCATGCCCGGGCACGCTATCGACGCCCACCGACAGATTCCGTCGTCACCATCACAAGCCCGACCCTGGAAGGAGGACGGCGGTTCTCACCCTTGTGAGGGCCGAGAGCCGCCGAACACACAATGTCCGATCTCTCGCCTTGGAAAGCGTTCACCGTCGAACGCAAGGATCACGTCGCACAGGTCACGCTCATCGGCCCCGGCAAGGGCAACGCCATGGGCCCCGACTTCTGGGCGGAATTGCCCGTCCTGTTCGGTGAGCTCGACGCCGACCCCGAAGTCCGCGCCGTCGTCCTCGCCGGTTCCGGCCGGAACTTCTCCTACGGCCTCGACCTCGTCGCCATGGGCGGCAGCCTCGGCGCCGTCGTCTCCGGCAAGGCGCTCGCGAAGCCGCGCACGGACTTCCACACGTTGATCAAGAACATGCAGGCGGCCATCACGGCCGTCGCCGACTGCCGCAAGCCGGTCGTCGCCGCGGTCCAGGGCTGGTGCATCGGCGGAGCGGTCGACCTCATCTCCGCCGCCGACATCCGCTACGCGAGCGCCGACGCGAAGTTCAGCGTCCGCGAGGTCAAGGTCGGAATGGTCGCCGACGTCGGCACCCTCGCCCGGCTTCCGCTCATCATCGGCGACGGTCACGTCCGCGAGCTCGCGCTCACGGGCAAGGACATCGACGCCGCCCGCGCCGAGAAGATCGGTCTCGTCAACGACGTCCACGACGACGCCGATGCAGTGCTGGCCGCCGCTCACGCGACCGCCGCGGAGATCGCCGCCAACCCGCCGCTCGTCGTCCAGGGCATCAAGAACGTCCTCGACCACACGCGCTCGCCGCAGGTCGACGACAGCCTCCGCTACGTCGCGGCGTGGAACGCGGCGTTCCTGCCGTCGGAGGACCTCACCGAGGCGATCACCGCCGTCTTCGAGAAGCGCCCGCCGCAGTTCAAGGGCGAATAGACCCCGCAGACGACGGATCCCCCGGACGATCGCATCGTCCGGGGGATCCGCGTTGTACAGGCTCGGTGTCAGTGCCCGCCGTTGTTCTTCAGGCGCTCGACCGACGCGGTCACCTCGGCCTCGGCCTCGGCGCGACCGACCCAGTCGGCGGCCTCGACGTGCTTGCCCGGCTCGAGATCCTTGTAGTGCACGAAGAAGTGCTTGATGGCGTCGAGCTCGAACTGCGAGACGTCGCTGATGTCCTGGACGTGATCCCACCGCGGGTCGCCGGCCGGGACGGCCAGGATCTTGTCGTCGCCACCGGCCTCGTCGACCATCTTGAACATGCCGACGGGGCGGGCCTCGACGATCACGCCGGGGAAGACCGACTCGGGCAGCAGGACCATGCAGTCGAGCGGATCGCCGTCCTCACCGAGGGTGTTCTCGATGTAGCCGTAGTCGGCCGGGTAGCCGAACGAGGTGTACAGGTAACGATCGAGCTTGACGCGTCCGGTCTCGTGATCGACCTCGTACTTGTTCCGCTGTCCCTTGGGGATCTCGATAGTGACCTCGAACTCCACGCCTTGCCTCACTTCGTCGGTGTTTTTCCGGCGGATACGACATCCGTATCTGCGGTGATGGTCCGCAGAGAGGATAACGGTCGCGGCGCTAGGCTGGAGGTGCAGGTACCGGGGCCCCGAGTGCGTCACAGCAGTGTGCGGCCGGCAGCGGGAAGTGCGGGTAGCTGGTCGACCAGTGTGTGCAGGATGCAGCGGAGGCGTGTTGACGGGGCAGGGCGGCAACAAGAAGCAGGGTTCACTGGCAACCAGGCGACGACGGAACATGAAGATCCTCTTCGGGATCTGGGGAGCGGGTTTCCTCGCTCTCGTCGTGGGCGGAGCCTTCGCGATCTACGACGTGCGGGCGTCCGCCGGCGCGGTCGTGCTCCCCGCACCGGCACCGGTGATCGCGACCCCCGCGGTCGCCGCGGTCTCGCCCGACGCTCCGACGCCCGACCCGACCTCGCTGGCGGCGGCACTCGACCAGGCGGTGAGCAATCCCGGCCTCGGTGACTTCGCCGGGTCGATCACCGACCCCACGACCGGCACGGTGCTGTGGTCGAAGGACGCCGATCGCGCGCTGATCCCGGCCTCCACCACGAAGATCCTCACCGCCGCGGCCGCCATGCTCGTGCTGCCCTCCGATCATCGGATCACCACGCGTGTCGTCGAGGGTTCGAAGCCGGGGGAGATCGTCCTCATCGCGGGTGGCGACCCCACCCTCTCGGCGATGCCGCCCGGCGAGGAGAGCTTCTACCCCGGTGGTCCCCGCATCGCCGACCTCGCCGAACAGATCCGGCGCAGCGGCACGACGGTCGAGACGGTCCTCGTCGACACGAGTCTGTACAGCGGGGATCCGCTCGCGCCGGGCTGGTTTCCCCAGGACGTCGGCGACGGTTACGTCGCACCCATCGAACCGGTGATGCTCGACGGCGCCCGGTCGAACCCACTCGAGGACGAATCGCCTCGCAGCGCTACGCCCGCCCTGGACGCCGGTCGTGCACTGGCGACGGCGCTCGGTGCCGACCCCGCGCGGGTAGCACTCGGATCCGCCTCACCCGGTGCGGCGCCCATGGCGTCGGTCCAGTCGGCGCCACTCACTGTGCGTCTCGGTCAGATGCTGCGCCGATCCGACAACGTCCTCGCGGAGACCATCGGACGGGAGGTCGCCGTCGCGACGGGCAACGAGCACTCGTTCGAGGGCACGACGAAGGCGGTGACCGGTACCCTGCAGCAAGCGGGTCTGGACGTCACCGGTGTGACGTTGCGCGACGTCAGCGGGCTCTCGGTCGAGAACCGGATCCCCGCTCGCACGCTCGATCGCGTGATCTCCGAGGCGGCCGGACCGAACAGGACGGAGCTGCGGCCCATGCTCGACTATCTTCCCGTCGCCGGAGCGACCGGCACGCTCGCCGATCGCTACGGCACCACGACCCGTGCCGGAGCCGGATGGGTGCGGGCGAAGACCGGCACTCTGACCGAGGTCAACGGACTCACGGGATACACCGTCGACTCCGACGGCCGCGTGCTGTCGTTCGCTCTGCTGTCCAACGGCCGGTCCCCGAGCGAGGCTCGGCCCGCCCTCGACGCCGTGGCGTCGGTACTGCGTGAGTGCGGTTGCCGATGACCGGCAAGGAGCGGGCACTCGGCGACGCGATCGACTGGTCGTTCGCGGCCGGGGTCGGCGTGCGCCTCACCCGCTCCGAACCCGCGATGTCGCGGTACACCCGCGATGCGGTGCAGGACGAGTTGTTCTCGGCCGCCGCGCGCGCCGAGGGACCGGTGCGCGAGCACACGCGTCTCGACGACGGAACCGAGCCGCCGCCCGCGCAGGTCGTCGACCGGCCGGGCTGGGTACGTGCGGCCGCGGCGTCGATGGCCGACCTCACCGCGACCTCGGGCGAGGATCCGGCCGGCTCCTCCCTCCGCTGGGTGGGCAAACCGGCGGGCGCGCAGGCCGGCGCGATGCTCGCCTACCTGTCGTCCGCGGTGCTCGGACAGTACGACCCGTTCTCCCGTTCGCTGCTGCTCGTCGCGCCCAACGTCGTCGCGGTCGAACGCGCCCTGAAGGTGCCGCCCGCCGACTTCCGGCTGTGGGTGTGCCTGCACGAGGTGACCCACCGCGTGCAGTTCGCACAGGCACCGTGGATGGCCGAGCTGATGCGCGAGGCCGCCGCCGACCTCGCCACCGCGGTCGACGAACCGATGGGCGACGTCGCGACCCGCGTGGTGTCGGCGGTGAAGGACCTGCGCACTCCCGGCGACAAGGCGATGTCGGAGCGGGGCATGCTCGGTGTCGTGCGGGCGCTGCAGGCACAGTCTCAGCGCGAGTCGTTCGATCGGATCCTCGCGCTCGGAACGCTGCTCGAAGGCCACGCCGATCATGTGATGGACGGTGTCGGCCCGACCGTGGTCCCGTCGGTCGCGCGGATCCGGCGGGCGTTCGACAACCGGCGGCACCGCAACAGCAGCCCGGTGCATCGCCTCATCCGGCTCGTCCTCGGCATGGACGCCAAGATGGCCCAGTACGTGCACGGCAAGAAGTTCGTCGACGCCGTCGTCGCGAAGGTCGGCACGGACGACTTCAACGCCGTGTGGTCCGGTCCGGACGCCCTGCCCACCCTGACGGAGATCGACCATCCCGATGCGTGGATCGCGCGGGTGCTGAGCTGATCGTGGCTTCACCGTCCAACGATCGTCCGCTGCTGCCCGAAGCCCCGGCGATCCACGAGGTGCGCCTCGCCGTGCGGGCCTGGCTGGGCGCGCACCCGGCCGACGCGGTGACCGTCGCGTTGTCGGGCGGGGCCGATTCCGCCGCCCTGACCGCCGCCGCCGTCGCGGAGACCGAGGCGGTGCACGCCGTCGTCGTCGATCATCGCCTCCAGTCCGGTTCCGAGGTCGTCGCCGCGCGGGCCGCGGAGTTCGCCCGGGCCCGCGGCTGCGCGACCGTCATGGTGGTCGGTGTGGACGTCACCGGTGGGGGAGGCCTCGAGGCCGCCGCGCGCGCGGCCCGCTACCGGGCGCTCGACGAGAACCGCGACGACCGGACCGTGTTGCTCGGGCACACTCTCGACGACCAGGCCGAGACGGTGCTGCTCGGTCTCGGCCGCGGATCGGGGCTGCGTTCGATCCGCGGGATGGCACCCTTCGACCCGCCGTGGGGCCGGCCGCTGCTCGGCGTGCGCCGCGACACGACCCGCCGGGCGTGCGACGAACTCGGCTACCGCCCGTACGAGGATCCGCACAACACCGACGACCGGTTCACGCGCGTGCGTCTGCGCCGTGAGGTACTGCCGCTGCTCGAGGACGTGCTCGGTGGGGGCGTCGCCGAAGCCCTCGCGCGCACGGCCGGGCAACTGCAGGACGACGGCCACGCCCTCGATGTCTGGGCCGGCGACCTGCTCGCGACAGCGCGGCGCGAGGACGACCTGCTCGACACCGACACTCTCGCGGCGGCTCCCGCCGCAGTACGACGCAGAGCCCTCCGATCGTGGCTGATCGGTCACACCGTCACGCCGAACGAGACGATGCTGCGGACGGTCGACGATCTGGTAGCGGCGTGGCGCGGACAGGGCCCGGTCGCGGTCGGACGGGGCCCGCGGACGGGGACGAGGTTGGTGGTGTCGCGTCGGCGTGGCACGCTTGCCGTGGAGTACGTCGACCGGGCGAAGGTCCGGGCGACCGGCAGCAGAAGGTAGGGAAGGACCCCGGTGTACGAGAACGACATAGCGTCGGTGCTGATCTCCGAAGAACAGATCAAGGAGCGGACCGCAGAGCTGGCGCAGTCGGTCGCCGAGCGTTACCCGGTGGGTGCGCCGGAAGGCGATCTGCTGCTCATCGGGGTGCTCAAGGGCGCCATCTTCTTCATGACCGACTTCGCGCGCGCTCTGCCGATCCCGACGCAGATGGAGTTCATGGCCGTAAGTTCGTACGGGTCGTCGACCTCGTCCTCGGGTGTCGTGCGCATCCTCAAGGACCTCGACAAGGACATCGCCGGTCGCAACGTCCTCATCGTCGAGGACATCATCGACTCGGGTCTGACGCTGTCGTGGCTGCTCAAGAACCTCTCGACGCGCAACCCCGCGTCGCTCGAGGTCGTCACGCTGCTCCGCAAGCCGGAGGCCGTGAAGATCGACGTCGAGGTCAAGGACGTCGGATTCGACATCCCGGACGAGTTCGTCGTCGGCTACGGACTCGACTACGACGAGCGCTACCGCGACCTGCCCTACATCGGCACGCTGGATCCCAAGGTCTACAGCAGCTGACCTCCGGTCGAGCCGCGTCGTGAGGTCCCCGGCTCGGGGAACTCCGGTTCCGTCCCGATCGTTGTCGATTACGACGTCTTCCCGGTGTCGGCTCCGGTCGGTGCCGGGGCGACCGCTCGTTGCTACGCGGTAACCTTGCGTTGCTTGGTCAGTGACCGTCGCGGCGTGCGGCCACCCCGGGCGCGAAGCGCCGCGACTGCGAGACCCCGACGAACTCGATCGAAAGGACCGGCCGCTCGGGCCGAACCTGTATGAACCGCAAGACAGTGTTCCGTAATCTGGCGATCGTCGCCGGCATTCTGCTGGTGATCTACGCCTTCAGTTACTTCGGCGACGACACGCGCGGTTTCACCCAGGTGGACACGTCCGTCGCGGTGTCCCAACTCGAATCGCAGAACGTCAGCGAAGCCCGCATCGACGACCGCGAACAGCAGGTGCGTCTGTGGCTCGAGAACGGCAACGACGCGACCGAGGGCAGCACCGAGATCATCGCGAAGTACCCCGCGTCGGCCTCCGAACAGATCTTCGACCTGGTCGCCGCGTCGGGCGCGCAGAAGTACGACACGAGCGTCACCCAGGAGAGCTGGCTGACCTCGATCCTCATCTTCGTCCTGCCGATGATCATCCTGCTCGGCGTGTTCTTCTTCGTGATGAGCCGCATGCAGGGCGGTGGTCGCGGCGGCATGATGGGCTTCGGCAAGTCGAAGGCCAAGCAGCTGTCGAAGGACATGCCGAAGACGACCTTCGCCGATGTCGCCGGCGCCAACGAGGCCGTCGAGGAGCTCTACGAGATCAAGGACTTCCTGCAGAACCCGGCGCGCTACCAGGCGCTCGGCGCGAAGATCCCCAAGGGCGTACTGCTCTACGGTCCTCCCGGCACCGGTAAGACCCTCCTCGCGCGTGCCGTCGCCGGCGAGGCGGGCGTCCCGTTCTTCACGATCTCCGGTTCGGACTTCGTCGAGATGTTCGTCGGTGTCGGCGCCTCCCGCGTGCGCGATCTGTTCGAGCAGGCCAAGCAGAGCGCTCCCTGCATCATCTTCGTCGATGAGATCGACGCGGTCGGCCGCCAGCGCGGCGCCGGCCTCGGCGGTGGTCACGACGAGCGTGAGCAGACCCTCAACCAGCTGCTCGTCGAGATGGACGGCTTCGGCGACCGCTCCGGCATCATCGTGATGGCCGCGACGAACCGCCCCGACATCCTCGACCCGGCACTGCTGCGTCCCGGCCGTTTCGACCGTCAGATCCCGGTCACGAACCCCGACCTCGCCGGTCGCCGGGCGATCCTCGCCGTGCACTCGAAGGGCAAGCCGATCGATCCCAACGCGGATCTCGGTGCGCTCGCCAAGCGCACGGTGGGCATGTCCGGTGCCGACCTCGCGAACGTCGTCAACGAGGCCGCGCTGCTCACCGCCCGTGAGAACGGCACGGTGATCACCGAGGCGATCCTCGAGGAATCGGTCGACCGTGTCATCGGCGGTCCCCGCCGCAAGAGCCGCATCATCAGCGAGCACGAGAAGAAGATCACGGCCTACCACGAGGGTGGTCACACCCTCGCCGCGTGGGCGATGCCCGACATCGAGCCGGTTTACAAGGTCACCATCCTCGCCCGCGGCCGCACCGGCGGTCACGCGATGACGGTGCCCGAGGACGACAAGGGCCTGATGACGCGTTCGGAGATGATCGCGCGCCTCGTCATGGCGATGGGCGGTCGTGCCGCGGAGGAACTCGTCTTCCGCGAGCCCACCACCGGCGCCTCGTCCGACATCGACCAGGCCACGAAGATCGCGCGCGCGATGGTCACCGAGTACGGCATGAGCGCGAAGCTCGGCGCCGTCCGCTACGGCCAGGAGCAGGGCGACCCCTTCCTCGGCCGGTCGATGGGTGTGCAGTCCGACTACTCGCACGAAGTGGCACGCGAGATCGACGAGGAGGTCCGCAACCTCATCGAGGCCGCGCACACCGAGGCGTGGGCGATCCTCAACGAGTACCGCGACGCCCTCGACGTGTTGGCGGGTGAGCTGCTCGAGCACGAGACGCTGACCCGCAAGGATCTCGACCGGATCCTGGCCGATGTGAAGAAGCGTCCGCGGATCACGACCTTCAACGATTTCGGTGATCGGGTCCCGTCCGACAAGCCGCCGATCAAGACGCCCGCCGAGCTCGCGGCCGAGCGTGGCGAGCCGTGGCCGCCGGAACCGCCGTCGCTGACGAAGCCGGCGCATCAGCACCCGCAGTATCCGGGCCAGGGCGAGGTGCCCGCTCCCGCCGGCTACCAGCCCGGCGCGCAGCCGCAGTACCAGCCGGCGAACGGCTACCCCCAGCCCCAACAGCAGTCGCAGCCCCAACAGCAGCCCCAGCCCCAACAGCAGCCGCAACCCCAACAGCAGTCGCAGCCGGTCCCGGCCTCCGAGCCGCTTCCGGGCTTCCAGCCGACGGCCCCGTATCCGGGTGGTCCGCGGCACGCGACGCGTCCGGACTACGGTGCTCCCGCCGGATGGTCGGCTCCCGGCTGGCCGCCGCGCGAGCAGACCCCGCAGGAACAGCAGGGTCACGGGCCGCAGGGCCCCGGACAGCCTCAGGGATACGGATATCCGCAGGGCCATCAGGGGCAGAACCCCCAGAGCTACGGACAGCCCAGCTACGGACAACAGGCCCAGGAAACGCAGGGTGTCGGGCGTCCGCAGGAGCCGCAGGACGCCGACCGTCCGTCGGACTCCGGCGAAGACGGTGCGGCAGATGCGCACCGTGGTGAGAACCACGTGGGAGACTCGCAACCGCGCGATGGTTACGGCGCTCCCGAACCCCCTCCCACACAGCGGTGGGAAGGCCCGGCCGGCCGGCACTGATCCGTGTCGGTGAGTCGGTACGGGGCGCGCATCGGGGCCGTCGGTTCCGATGGAGACGAGTGAGCGAAGAGTGGAGGGCGAGCGGGTGTCGGTGAACCACCTGAAGTCGGATACGGGTTCCGACCCGGAGGATGTGACGACCCACGAATTGAGCGTGGACGCGGGTCGTACGTTCGACCAGGCCCGAGCCGAAGCGGCCGTGCGTGAACTGCTGATCGCGGTGGGTGAGGATCCGGACCGCGAGGGCCTGCGCGACACTCCCGCCCGGGTGGCCCGTGCCTACCGCGAGGTGTTCGGGGGACTGTTCACCGACCCGGACGAGGTCCTCGACACGACCTTCGACGAAGGTCATCAGGAACTCGTCCTCGTGCGAGACATCCCGATGTACTCGACGTGCGAACATCACCTCGTGTCGTTCCACGGCGTCGCCCACGTCGGATACATCCCGGGCCCCACGGGCCGCGTCACGGGTCTGTCGAAGCTGGCGCGTGTCGTCGACCTCTACGCCAAGCGTCCGCAGGTCCAGGAACGCCTCACCCGCCAGATCGCCGACGCCATGATGCGCAAGCTGCAGCCGCGCGGCGTGATCGTCGTGGTCGAGGCGGAGCACCTGTGCATGGCGATGCGCGGCATCCGCAAGCCCGGTGCCAGCACCACCACCTCCGCCGTGCGCGGGCTGTTCCAGACCAGTTCGGCGTCGCGTGCCGAGGCCCTGGACCTGATCCTGCGCCGGTGACCGTCTTCCCCGCCGAACAGTGGCCTGTCGTGATGGGCGTACTGAACGTCACCAGTGATTCCTTCTCCGACGGCGGTCGATATCTGGACTGCGAGACCGCGATAGCCCGCGGCTTCGAGCTGCGCGAGCTCGGCGTCGACATCGTCGACGTGGGTGGCGAGTCCACCCGGCCCGGGGCCGTGCGCGTCGACCCGGAGGTCGAGGCGTCCCGCGTGGCCCCGGTCATCGCCGCTCTGGCGGAGGCAGGCATCCCCACGAGCGTCGACACGATGCGCGCCTCGGTCGCCGAGGCGGCCGTGGAGGCCGGGGTGACCATGATCAACGACGTCTCGGGTGGGCGCGCCGACGCCGACATGGCCGCGGTGGTCGCCGAGGCCGGGGTGCCGTGGATCCTCATGCACTGGCGTCCCCTCGGCGAGTTCGTCCACGCGGGTGGTTCGACGCACTACGAGGACGTCGTCCGCGAGGTCCGCGACGAGCTGCTCACGCAGGTCGACATCGCGGTGGCCGCAGGCGTGGACTCCGACAAGATCGTGCTCGATCCCGGTTTGGGTTTCGTGAAGGAACCCGACCACAACTGGCAGTTGCTGCAGCGCCTGCCCGAACTCACCGAACTGGGTTTCCCGGTGCTCATCGGGGCGTCCCGGAAGCGATTCCTCGGATCGCTGCTCGCGGCGCCCGACGGCACGGTCCGCCCGCCCTCGGGTCGTGAGGTCGCCACGGCCGTCGTCTCGGCGCTCGCCGCCACACACGGCGCATGGGGCGTACGCGTCCACGACGTGCAGGCATCCCGCGACGCGCTCGCGGTGGTGCGTGCCTGGCAGCGCGGCAGCGCGGAAGGAGTGCACGCGTGAGCGACCGCATCGAACTACGGGGACTGACGGTCCGCGGCAACCACGGCGTCTTCGAGCACGAGAAGCGGGACGGTCAGGACTTCGTCGTCGACATCGTCGTGTGGCTCGATCTCGCGCCGGCCGCGGCATCCGACGAGCTGGCCGACACGCTGCACTACGGCGAACTCGCCGAGCGAGCCGCGGCGATCATCGCCGGTCCGGGCCGCGATCTCATCGAGACGGTCGCGGGGGAGATCGCCGACGAGGTGCTCACCGACCCGCGTGTCGCCCGGGTGGAGGTCACGCTCCACAAGCCGTCGGCGCCGATCCCGCTGACCTTCGGCGACGTCGCCGTGGTGATCGACCGCTCCCGCAGCGATGCGACGGGGAGCGCCTGATGAGTCGTGCCGTGCTGTCCATCGGATCGAACATCGGCGACCGGCTCGCGCACCTGCGGTCGGTCGTCGACGCATTGGGCGAGCGGGCCGTCGCCGTCTCGGCGGTGTACTCGACGGCACCGTGGGGCGGCGTCGAACAGGAGGATTTCCTGAACGCGGTCGTCGTCGCGGAGGATGCCGCCTTCGGTCCGCGCGACTGGCTGCGGTTCGGCCAGGAACTCGAGGAGGCCGCCGAACGCGTCCGGATCCAGCGCTGGGGTCCGCGCAGCCTCGACGTCGACGTCGTGACCTGCGTCAGCGGCGAGGGTGAGGTGCGCAGCGACGATCGGGAACTGATCCTGCCGCACCCGCGCGCACACCAGCGGGCGTTCGTGCTCGTCCCGTGGCTCGACGTCGAACCCGAGGCCGTGCTCACCGCCGAGGGCCGGCGGCTGGGCATCGGCGACTGGCTAGACGAACTCGACGCCGCCGAACGGGAAGGTGTGCACCGCACCGACCTGACGCTGGCCGGGCCGAAGACCCAGGGACACGCCGAGTGCTGAAACAGACCCGGATCCGAGATCTGCTGGCGCTGGCCGTGCTGGCAGCGATCGTCGCGTGGTTGCTCGTCCGCACAATGTACGGTTCGCTGCCGCCCATCCCCGTCTACGCGGGAGCCTCGCTGTATCCCGTCGCGGTCATCGAGGTGATCCTGGCGTTCATGATCCGGTCGCGGGTCGGCAAGCACGAGATCGGTGAGGGCCCCGGCAGGTTGCATCCCATCACCGCCGCCCGCGCGGTCGCGCTCGCCAAGGCGTCCGCACTGGTGGGTGCCGCGAGCGCCGGAGTGTGGGCCGGTTTCCTGCTGTATCTCGTACCGCAACGCGGCGTGGTGCAGGCCGCCACCGACGACACGTCGGGGGTGCTCGTCGGAGCCCTCGCCGGCATAGCGCTGGCGGCGGCCGCGTTGTGGCTCGAATACTGTTGCCGGACACCGGAAGACCCCGACGAACCGAACGAACCGGCGCTCTGACATCGGATTTCGGGGTGGGGAAGGGCGTGTCGTCCGGCTCCGATTCGAGGACCCACCCAAGTACCCTGATGGTCATGGCAACCTCGGCGCGACCAGACAGGAATCGCCGTCCGTGGCGCAGTACCGGCTCGATGATCGTGGCCGGTCTGCTCGCTCTGGCGATGATCGCCTCGCTGCTGTTGATCTTCAGTGAGAGCGTGCAATTGCTGCGTGTCGCGGTGGTCGTCGCCCTGTGGGCTGCCACTGTCGGAGCCATCGCGATGAACAAGTACCGCCGGGAATCGGCGCTCGATCGGGCGAAGGCCGACGACCTGAAGACGGTCTACGAACTGCAGTTGCAACGGGAGATCGCGGCGCGGCGCGAGTACGAGCTGACCGTCGAGGAGAAGGTCCGTGCCGATCTGAAGCTCGACGCCGGGGAGATGGCGGCCCTGCGCACCGAGCTGGCCACCCTGCGCCGCACGCTCGAGATGTTGTTCGACGGCCGGCTCCCCGACGATGTCGTCGCCCTCGAGGGCCAGGCGGAGAAGCTGCGTGGACTGAGCGAGGCGGCGCGGGTGTCCGCTCCGCGTCCGTCGGGACCGGCCTTCGCCTCTCCCGACGACGAGCCGGTCACCGCGGAGACCGAGTCGGTCGAGGCGGCCATGCGGGCGGCGGAGGCGTCGGAGAAGACGTCCGCGAAGGGTGATGTCGAAGAACCGCGTGCCGAGAAACAGGCGAAGGTTGATTCTGCGACGGGGAAGTCCGCTACCGGGAAGGTCACGGTCGAGAAGGCGACGGCTGGAGAAGCGGCCGCAGGACCGGACGTCGAGGACGCCGAGATCGAGGACGCGGAAGTCGAGGATCAGAAGGTCGGAGACACGAAGACGGGGGACCCGAAGACCGGGGACTCGAAGGTCGCGAGCGCCGAGAAGGCGGCGGACGGGAAGCCGGAGCCGCAGAAGCCCGGC
Organism: Rhodococcus sp. 852002-51564_SCH6189132-a; assembly: GCF_001665495.1. Taxonomy (NCBI): domain Bacteria; kingdom Bacillati; phylum Actinomycetota; class Actinomycetes; order Mycobacteriales; family Nocardiaceae; genus Rhodococcus; species Rhodococcus sp. 852002-51564_SCH6189132-a. The sequence goes on along the minus strand of NZ_LZMJ01000013.1, from coordinate 165,517 downwards.
AAGCACGAGTCCGGATCCGATCCCGACCCGCAAACGGACGCAGACGGGGCCGGAGCGAAGACGAAGGGCGATGACCCCGCGGAGGGGAAGGACACCGCCGCGAAGGCCGATGGAGCTGCGGAAACGACCCAGGAGGACGACGAGGACGACCACGAATCGTCCGGACGTCGCTCCCGGCGCCGTCGCGCCGACGGTGAGGGCCGGACGGTCGCGGAGATCCTCGCGTCGTTGTCGGCCGAGCGCTGATCGCGGGGCGATCGCGCGGCAGGTCGCACCCGCCCCACCTCGGACGATGAGGCGCAGATCACTCGGCCCGACCGTGGCGAGCCCCGGAAAACGCGCGCTATTGTCGAGCGGAACGTCCGGTACCCGCTGAGCGGGACTGGAACGAACGAGAGGACTCCCGTGAATTCCTTCGGGATCACCAACGCACCCGCGCCTGCGCGCCTGTCGGTAGGAATCGTGTCCGCCGGACGGGTCGGCACTGCACTCGGCGCAGCTTTCGAACGCGTTGGTCATGTCGTCGTGGCCTGCTCGGCCGTCTCCGACGTCTCGCGGCACCGTGCCGCCACGCGCCTGCCGGATTCGCAGATCCTGCCGGTCGACGAGGTTGCCGGCCGCTGCAACCTCCTTCTTCTCGCCGTTCCCGACACCGAACTGTCGTCCCTGGTCAAGGGCCTCGCAGCCACCGGTTCGGTCGCCGCCGGCACGATCGTCGTCCACGTCTCCGGTGCTCACGGCACCGCGATCCTCGAGCCGCTGACCGAGCAGGGCGCCGTGCCGCTCGCGATCCATCCCGCGATGACCTTCACCGGCCACGACGAGGACATCGACCGGCTCTCCTCCGCGTGCTTCGGCATCACGGCCGCCGACGAGATCGGCTACGCCATCGCGCAGTCCCTCGTCCTCGAGATCGGCGGCGAGCCGGTCCGCGTCCCCGAGTCCATGCGCATGACCTACCACGCTGCGCTCGCACACGGCAGCAACCACCTGGTCACGCTGGTCGCCGACGCCGTCGAGGCACTGCGCAGCGCCCTGCAGGGGGAGGAACTGCTCGGCCAGCAACTCGTCGACGACGCCCCCGACGGAGTCGCCGAACGGGTGTTGCAGCCGTTGCTCTCCGCAGCGCTCGACAACGTGCTGCGGCGCGGGCCCTCGGCCCTCACCGGGCCGGTCGCGCGCGGCGATGCCGACGCCGTGGCCGCGCACCTGCGTGCGCTCGAGGCCGTCGACCCGCTGATCGCCGCCGGGTACCGCGCGCTGTCGCTGCGATCGGCGCAACGGACCGGGTCGAAGCCGGAACTGATGGCAATTCTCGAAGGAGCTGAATACGGTGAGTGAAGCAGGACAGCGCGGATACGTGCGAGGTGAACTGACCGTTCACCACGATCCCGCAGGCCTGACCAAGGTCACCCGGGCTCTGCGCGGCGTCGGCCGCACCGTCGCACTCGTACCGACGATGGGTGCGCTGCACACCGGTCACCTCGAACTCGTGCGCCAGGCCAAGCTCACCGGGGCCGTCGTGGTCGTGTCGATCTTCGTCAACCCGCTGCAGTTCGGGAAGAACGAAGATCTCGACGCCTACCCGCGCACTCTCGACGCCGACTTCGAACTGCTCCGCGAAGCGGGCGTCGAACTCGCCTTCGTGCCGACGGTCTCGGCGATGTACCCGCAGGGCCCGCGCACCACGATCCACCCGGGTCCACTCGGGTCGGAGCTCGAAGGTGCTGCGCGTCCCGGTCATTTCGCGGGCATGCTGACGGTCGTCGCGAAGCTGTTCAACATCGTCGGTCCCAACACGGCGTTCTTCGGTGAGAAGGACTACCAGCAGCTCACTCTGATCCGTCAGATGGTCGCCGACCTGAATCTCGACATCCGCATCCTCGGCGTTCCCACCGTGCGCGAACAGGACGGGCTCGCGCTGTCCTCCCGCAACCGCTATCTCGACCCCGAGCAGCGCGAGATCGCGACCACGCTGTCTGCGGCGCTCGTCGCCGGCGCACACGCCGCAGCGGGCGGAGCCGAGGCGATCTTGTCCACGGCACGCGACGTGCTCGCGCAGAGTCCGCAGATCGAGGTGGACTATCTCGAGGTGCGCGGCGCCGATCTGGGGCCGGCACCCGAACGCGGCGACGGCCGACTGCTCGTCGCCGCACGACTCGGCTCCACACGCCTCATCGACAACGTCGGGGTCGCCGTCGGCACCGGCTTCCTCGAACGAGCCACCGGTCCGGTGGATCCCGGCGCCGAAGACAACCTGACGAACCGCTGACCCACCGATCGAATTCGGAAACGAGAAAGAAACCGAGGACGAGCATGTTCCGCACCATGATGAAGTCGAAGATCCACCGCGCCACCGTCACCCACGCGGATCTGCATTATGTCGGTTCGGTGACCGTCGACCAGGATCTGATGGACGCCGCGGATCTGCTCGAGGGCGAGCAGGTCTGCATCGTCGACATCGACAACGGCGCCCGGCTCGAGACGTACGTCATCGCCGGTGAGCGTGGATCGGGCGTCATCGGGATCAACGGTGCCGCAGCACGTCTCGTCAGCCCCGGCGATCTCGTCATCCTCATCGCCTACGGCGTGATGAACGAGCAGGAGTGCAAGGACTACGACCCGCGCGTGGTTTTCGTCGACGCCGACAACCGCCAGGTCGAGCTCGGCAACGATCCTGCCCACGCTCCCGAGGGCTCGGGGCTGATCACGCCGCGGATGCTGTCGACTCTCGACTCCCCGTCCCTGGTCTAGAGGTGCTCCTCACCGTCGACGTCCGCAACACCAATATCGTCCTGGGGGTGTTCGCGGGCAGCGGCTCGCACGCGCGGCTGCTGCGCGACTGGCGCGTCCGTACCGACCCCAGGATGACCGCTGACGAGATCGCCCTGCTGTTCCGCGGTCTGCTCGGCGAATCTGCCGAGCAGGTCACCGGGGTGGCGGCGTTGTCGACCGTGCCGTCGGTGCTACGTGAGGTGCGCGTCATGCTCGACCGCTACTGGTCGTCGGTGCCGCACGTAGTGGTGGAGCCGGGGGTGCGCACGGGAGTGCCGCTGCTCGTGGACAACCCGAAGGAGGTCGGCGCCGACCGCATCGTCAACAGTCTGGCGGCCTACCACTTCTACGGATCCCCGTGCATCGTCGTGGATTTCGGGACCTCCACGTGCGTCGACGTCGTGTCGGGCAAGGGGGAGTTCCTCGGCGGGTCCATCGCTCCGGGTGTGGAGATCTCGATGGATGCGCTGGCGTCGCGGTCGGCGGCACTGCGGAAGGTCGAATTGCTCCGTCCCCGAGGTGTTCTGGGAAAGAACACCGTCGAGTGCATGCAGTCCGGGGCCGTCTTCGGGTTCGCCGGGATGGTCGACGGCATCGTGCGGCGCATCTGCGCCGAGGTGCCCGGTTTCGACGGCGACGACGTGGCCGTCATCGGCACCGGCGACAGTGCGCCGCTGATCATGCCGGAGTCGCGCACCCTCGAGCACCACGAGCCGGATCTGACCCTCGAGGGGCTGCGTCTGGTGTACGAGCGGAACCAGGTGAGACGAGCGGCACGCGGAACTGCGGGTTCCGCTGAGCGTCATTCTGTGTAAAGATGTTCCTCGTGATCCGTTGCATGAGCACCCAGGAGTGTTGTCGAGGCTGACCGCCGCCTCGACCGATAACACATTCCTGGGAGTTTTCTCATGCGCGCTGCGCTTCTTTCCACCACTTCTGTTTCCACCGCTGCTCCGGTTGCCGCTTCTACGGTTACCGCTACTGCTCCGGTCGCCTTCCACCGGCTCGCCGTCGAGCGCACGTACCCCACCGAACTGTCCGCAGCGGTCGCCCGCGGCGCCGTCATCGTCGACATCCGCTCGAACGCCGAACGTGCCGCTCAGGGAACACTTCCCGGTGCACTGGCCATCTCCGCCGATCTCGTCGCCGAGCGACTCGATCCGGGCGGCCCGGGCCGTCTCGCCCTCGCCGTCGACCGCGACGTCGAATGGATCCTCGTCTCGTCGGACGGCGCGAGCTCGCACGGTGTGGTCACCGAACTGCACGCGCAGGGTTTGCGCCGGGTCACCCACCTCGTCGGAGGCTACGACGCCATCCGCGCGGCCCGCCTGGTCGGCGCAGTCGCCGAGGCCCAGCACGTCGCGCAGGACGTGGCGCGGGTCACCGCTCACTGAAAGCGCGCATCTGCAGGAATGGTGACCTCGGGTGTCCGATAGTCTGGTTACCCGTGAGTGATGCCACCGTTCAGCAGCCCGACGACACCCCCGAGCAGATGCGGGTTCGCCGCGAGAAGCGCGAACGGCTCCTGGCACAGGGTTCGGAGGCCTATCCCGTCGAGATCCCGCGCACCCATACGCTCGCGGAGATCCGCGCCGAGTATCCCGACCTCGAGCCCGACACCGCCACCGGCACCGTCGTGGGCGTTGCCGGCCGCGTGATGTTCTCGCGCAACACCGGCAAGCTGTGCTTCGCGACGTTGCAGGAGGGCGACGGCACCCAGCTGCAGGTCATGCTCAGCCTCGCCGGCGTCGGCGAGGAGGCGCTCGCCGCCTGGAAGTCCGAGGTCGACCTCGGCGACATCGTGTTCGTGCACGGCGAGGTCATCAGCTCCCGTCGCGGTGAGCTCAGCGTCATGGCCGACTCGTGGACCATGGCGTCGAAGGCGCTGCGTCCGCTGCCGGTCGCGCACAAGGAGATGAACGAAGAGGCGCGGGTGCGTCAGCGCTACGTCGACCTCATCGTGCGTCCCGAAGCACGTCGCAATGCACGCATGCGTGTCGCGGTGGTGCGCGAGCTGCGCAACGCGCTCGAGCGTCGCGGCTTCCTCGAGGTCGAGACGCCCATGCTGCAGACCCTGCACGGCGGTGCGGCGGCCCGCCCGTTCGTGACGCACTCGAACGCACTCGACATCGATCTGTACCTGCGTATCGCGCCGGAACTGTTCCTCAAGCGCTGCGTCGTCGGCGGTATCGAGAAGGTCTTCGAGATCAACCGCAATTTCCGTAACGAGGGTGCCGACTCGACGCACTCGCCGGAATTCTCGATGCTCGAAACGTACGAGGCGTACGGAACCTACGATGATTCGGCGCGGATGATCCGCGAGATCATCCAGGAGGTCGCGTTCGGGGTCTTCGGCACCCATGTGGTGACGCTCGCCGACGGTACGGAATACGACTTCGGGGGTGAATGGAAAACTCTCGAAATGTATCCCTCGCTGTCCGAGGCGATCGGCACGGACGTGACCCCCGACACCACACTGGAGGAATTGACGGCTCTCGCGGATCGTGTCGGTCTGGAGATTCCCGAGGGCAAGGGCTGGGGTCACGGCAAGCTCGTCGAGGAGCTCTGGGAGCACATGTGCGGCGACCAGCTGCACGAGCCGACCTTCGTGCGTGATTTCCCCGTGGAGACGTCGCCGTTGACACGCGATCACCGCACGGTGCGCGGGGTCACCGAGAAATGGGATCTGTACGTCCGAGGTTTCGAACTCGCCACGGGTTACTCGGAACTCGTCGATCCGGTGATCCAGCGCGAGCGTTTCGTCGACCAGGCGCGTCTGGCCTCGGAAGGGGACGACGAGGCAATGGCTCTCGACGAGGACTTCCTCGCCGCGATGGAACAGGGAATGCCGCCGACCACCGGTACCGGAATGGGAATCGACCGTCTGTTGATGGCACTTACCGGTCTGGGAATCCGCGAAACAATCCTGTTCCCGATTGTTCGACCGAACACCCGTTAATCGGATTTCGCCGCTCCATATTGCGATGCGTTAATCGGCGGGTAGTGTGGTGCCCGTCCCGCGGGGGGAAGCGCATTTGAGAGGATTTACACCACATGGCGAAAAAAGTCACTGTCACCCTGATCGACGATGTGGATCAGGAGTCGGCGGCGGACGAATCGGTGGAGTTCGGTCTCGACGGAGTGACGTACGAGATCGACCTTTCCGAGGACAATGCGGCACGGCTGCGCGAGCAGTTGGAATTCTGGATCGAACACGCTCGTAAGGTCGGCGGCCGCAAGCGGAGCAAGACCGCTGCCGGAACTGCGCCGGCTGCGCGCAAGAGCGGATCCGGAAGTGCCGGTCGCGAACAGACGGCCGCTATCCGTGAATGGGCACGGAACAACGATCTGCCGGTGTCGGCCCGTGGCCGAATCTCTGCGGAGATCGTCGAGGCGTACAACAAAGCGCACTGACGAATCCTCGTCCGTGGGGCGTCGTCCATCAGTGGACGGCGCCCCACAGTCGTCGGTGGACGGGTTGGGTTGTGGCACAGTGGCGCCTGTCACACACGTCGATCGTGCGGACGACCCGGCACGATGCGGTCGGGGAGTAGCATCCGCTCATGGCCGAGACCGTGCTCGAACCAGGTTCCACCTGCTGGCGAATTGCGCGAGCGGAGAGGTTGACCTGCATAGTCGACGCCGCCGACTATTTCCGTCACGCCAAGGCGGCGATGCTCCGGGCGGAAAAACGCATCATGCTGATCGGGTGGGATTTCGACACCCGGATCAAGTTCGAACCCGAGGGTGCAACTCTCGAGGGACCGAACAAACTCGGTGAATTCCTCGAATGGCTTCCCGAACGTCGACCCGGTCTCGATATTTATCTGCTCAAGTGGAACATCGGTGCGTTCAGTGCCCTCGCACGCGGAATGACGCCGGTGTTCGTGCTCGATTGGCTCACCGACCCGAGCCTGCACTTCGAAATCGACGGGGCGCATCCCGTGGGCGCTGCGCACCATCAGAAAATTCTCGTCGTCGACGACAGCATCGCTTTCTGTGGCGGTATCGATATGACCGTCGACCGCTGGGACACCCCGGATCATCCGGACCGGAGCAAATACCGGCGGGAGCCGAGCGGTAAACGCTACGGACCGTGGCACGACGTGACGACCGCCGTCGACGGCGACGCCGCGCGGGCCCTCGGTGACCAGGCCCGCGCCCGGTGGAAGGCGGCCACGGGGGAGGAGCTCGATCCCGTGCCGGAGCCGGAGCCGATCTGGCCCGACGATCTCGAGCCGACCCTCCGCGGTGTGGACGTGGGCATCGCGCGCACGCTGCCCGCCTACGACGGGAAGGACGGCGTCCACGAGATCGAGGCGCTGTACCTGTCGGTGATCGAGAAGGCGCGGCACACTCTCTACCTCGAGAGCCAGTACCTCGCTTCGCGCAGGATCGCGGAGGCTCTCGCCGAGCGACTGCAGGAACCGGACGGCCCCGAGATCGTGGTGGTGATCCCACGCAACGCCGACGGCTGGCTCGAACGCAAGGCCATGGACGGTGCCCGGCGGGCCCTGCTGCACATGCTGTGGGAGGCCGACGTGCACGGCCGTTTCGCCGCCTACTATCCCGTCACCGCCGGCGGGGAGCCGATCTACGTGCACGCGAAGGTCGTCGTCATGGACGAGACGTTGCTGCGGATCGGGTCGTCGAACCTGAACAACCGTTCGATGGGCTTCGACACCGAATGCGACCTGGCCATCGAGTCCGCCGAACCCGGGGACGCGGTCGGCCGCGCCGCCGTCGAGCTGCGCAACATCCTGGTGGCGGAACATCTCGACGTCGACCCCGAGGTGATCGCGGAGGCCACGAAGGACGGTGGTTCGCTCATCTCCGCCATCGAACGGTTGCGCGGTCCGGGACGTTCGCTGCGGCCGTTCGAACCGGGTACGGTGTCGGACGAGGACAGTGTCCTCGCAGAAAGTGCTCTGGCCGATCCCGAACGCGCCTCGCGGAGCTTCGGACGCAGGATCGAGCGATTCTTCGCCCGTTGATCCCCCACAGCCTCTGTTCGCTTGTGGCGTACAGCTTGCGGAAACGTATCCGCCACGTGCAGCGTTGACTTCTGAAACCGGGTTTTCTCGCCGCCTTCCGAAGGGTAGAGGGAAAGCGAGTCGATACCACGGCCACTAGAGTGTGGAGTGGGAGCTTGGAACCTCTGAAAGGTTCCGACGAACGACTCGAGTGCCGGAGCTTAAGAGCGGCAGCAGGGTGCGGGACGATCGGCGTACCGGACCGGCGGCCGGAGAGTGTGAGGGAGTGCGATGTTCGAAAGGTTCACCGATCGCGCGCGGCGCGTCGTTGTCCTGGCTCAAGAAGAGGCCAGGATGCTCAACCACAACTACATCGGCACGGAGCACATCCTCCTCGGCCTCATCCACGAGGGTGAGGGTGTGGCGGCGAAGTCGCTCGAGTCGTTGGGTATCTCCCTCGAAGGTGTGCGCAGCCAGGTCGAAGAGATCATCGGCCAGGGTCAGCAGGCGCCCTCGGGGCACATTCCCTTCACTCCTCGTGCCAAGAAGGTCCTCGAGCTGAGCCTTCGCGAAGCGCTCCAGCTCGGACACAACTACATCGGTACCGAACACATCCTGCTCGGTCTCATCCGCGAGGGTGAGGGCGTGGCGGCGCAGGTGCTCGTCAAGCTCGGCGCCGACCTCAACCGGGTGCGTCAGCAGGTCATCCAGCTGCTGTCCGGTTACCAGGGCAAGGAGCCCGCAGAATCCGGCACGAGCCGTGGCGAGACCGGCACTCCGTCCACGTCGCTCGTCCTGGACCAGTTCGGCCGCAACCTCACGCAGGCAGCTCTCGAAGGCAAGCTCGACCCGGTCATCGGCCGGGCGAAGGAGATCGAGCGCGTCATGCAGGTGCTGTCGCGTCGTACGAAGAACAACCCGGTGCTCATCGGCGAGCCGGGTGTCGGCAAGACCGCCGTCGTCGAGGGTCTCGCGCAGGCCATCGTCAACGGTGAAGTCCCCGAGACCCTCAAGGACAAGCAGCTCTACACGCTCGACCTGGGCTCGCTCGTCGCCGGCAGCCGTTACCGCGGCGATTTCGAGGAACGCCTGAAGAAGGTCCTCAAGGAGATCAACAGCCGCGGCGACATCATCCTGTTCATCGACGAGCTGCACACGCTCGTCGGTGCCGGTGCTGCCGAGGGCGCGATCGACGCCGCGTCGATCCTCAAGCCCAAGCTCGCCCGCGGTGAGCTGCAGACCATCGGTGCGACGACCCTCGACGAGTACCGCAAGTACATCGAGAAGGACGCCGCTCTCGAGCGCCGCTTCCAGCCGGTGCAGGTCGGGGAGCCGACGGTGGAGCACACCATCGAGATCCTCAAGGGTCTGCGCGACCGCTACGAGGCGCACCACCGCGTCTCGATCACCGACAAGGCGCTCGTCGCGTCGGCAACTCTCGCCGACCGCTACATCAACGACCGCTTCCTGCCGGACAAGGCGATCGACCTCATCGACGAGGCCGGCGCCCGCATGCGCATCCGTCGCATGACCGCGCCGCCGGACCTGCGCGAGTTCGACGACAAGATCGCCGATGCCCGTCGCGAGAAGGAGTCGGCGATCGACGCGCAGGACTTCGAGAAGGCCGCGAGCCTGCGCGACAAGGAGAAGCAGCTCGTCGCGCAGCGTGCCGAGCGCGAGAAGCAGTGGCGTGCGGGCGATCTCGACGTCATCGCCGAGGTCGACGAGGAGCAGATCGCCGAGGTCCTCGCCAACTGGACCGGTATCCCGGTGTTCAAGCTCACCGAGGAGGAGACCACGCGTCTGCTCCGCATGGAGGAGGAGCTGCACAAGCGGATCATCGGCCAGGAGGACGCCGTCAAGGCCGTCGCCAAGGCGATCCGTCGTACGCGTGCCGGCCTGAAGGACCCGAAGCGTCCGTCCGGTTCGTTCATCTTCGCCGGTCCGTCCGGTGTGGGTAAGACGGAGCTGTCCAAGGCCCTCGCGAACTTCCTGTTCGGCGAGGACGACGCGCTCATCCAGATCGACATGGGCGAGTTCCACGACCGCTTCACCGCGTCGCGCCTGTTCGGTGCACCTCCCGGCTACGTCGGATACGAAGAGGGCGGCCAGCTCACCGAGAAGGTGCGCCGCAAGCCGTTCTCCGTGGTTCTGTTCGACGAGATCGAGAAGGCCCACCAGGAGATCTACAACACCCTCCTGCAGGTCCTCGAGGACGGTCGCCTCACCGACGGTCAGGGACGCACGGTCGACTTCAAGAACACCGTGCTGATCTTCACGTCGAACCTGGGCACCGCCGACATCTCGAAGGCCGTCGGGCTCGGCTTCTCGGCCGGAACGGGCGAGGCGTCGAACTACGAGCGGATGAAGAACAAGGTCCACGACGAGCTGAAGAAGCACTTCCGGCCCGAGTTCCTCAACCGTATCGACGACATCATCGTCTTCCATCAGCTCACGCAGGATCAGATCATCCAGATGGTCGACCTCATGGTCGGACGTGTGGAGACGCAGCTGAAGAACAAGGACATGGGTATCGAGCTCACCGAGAAGGCGAAGTCGCTGCTCGCCAAGCGCGGCTTCGACCCGGTGCTCGGCGCACGTCCGCTGCGTCGCACGATCCAGCGCGAGATCGAGGATCAGCTCTCCGAGAAGATCCTGTTCGGCGAGATCGGCGCAGGCCAGATCGTCCTCGTCGACGTCGAGGGCTGGGACGGCGAGGGTGCGGGCGAGAACGCGAAGTTCACGTTCACGCCGAGCGAGAAGCCGGCCGAGGTCCCGGACACCCCGGCGGTCGCGCTGGCGAAGTCCAGCGAGGGTGAGTCCGAAGCCGGATAACCGCTCGACGCGTGTGAATACAGGCACGTGTTGCAGCCTGTGAATGCAGGCACCTGCTGTACCGAGAGGGGCGGCACCCGAGAGGGTGTCGCCCCTCTCGTCGTCCGACGCACTTGACCTTCAGTCGGCTCGAGGTTGCACGGTGGGGTGGTGAACGGACGACGACCAGGAGGTATCGCGATGCGGCAAGTACTGCCCGATCTGTGGGAGACGCAGGAGGACAATCCGTTCCCGGGGCTGAGGACGCATGCCTATCTGTGGACCGGGACGAACAACGTGCTCTTCTACTCGGTCGCGGGTGAGGCCGATTTCGACGAACTGGACCGCCTCGGGGGGATCACCGACCAGTACCTGTCCCACCAGGACGAGGCCGGTCCGATGCTCGGCAGGATCGCCGAGCGCTTCGGGCCGAGACTCCACGTGGCAGCGGCGGAGGCCGACGTGGTCGGCCGGCACGCCCGCATCGACGTCCCGCTGACGGAACGTCATGTGGACGACAACGGGGTGGAGATCGTTCCGACACCCGGGCACACGGTGGGCAGCACCTGCTATCTGGTGCCCGGCGCGGACGGGACCCGCTACCTGTTCACCGGCGACACGCTGTATCGCGGTGCTTCGGGGACGTGGCGGGCCGGCTACATCGAGGGGATGAGCGACGCCCGTGTGCTCGCCGACAGTCTGCGCCTGCTGGCGAAGACGGAACCCGATGTGGTGGTCTCGAGTGCGTTCGCGGGGGAGGCGGGCGTGCATCGGATCGACGCCCGGGAGTGGCCCGCCCACGTCGACCAGGCTCTGAGCGGGTTGTCTGCCGCGGGGCAGGGCTGAGCAGAGATCTTCTTTCCGGCCGATCTGCCCTTCCGCGGGTCGCGGCCGACCTTGCCGCCTGCTTATCTGCCGATGGTCGGCATGTGCGCGGTGAGTGTCGACAGGGTGCTGGCGACGATCTCGGTGAGTTCGTCGGGACGGATGTCGAGCGTGCCGTCGAGCCAGCCGCGGACGAGCTCGACGGCGCCGGCCATGACGACCACCGCACGCAGTTCGGCCTGCCGGGAGTCGAGGCGGGTGCCCACCGCGTCGCTCTGCTTGGCGAGTTCGTCGGCGGCGGACCGGATGAACGCGCTCTTCCGCTCGGCGAGCGGGGGCGCGTCGGAGATGAGGAAGCGACCCTGCTGGGGGTTGCGTTCGACGGCGCCGACGATCGCTCCCACCGCGGCGCGTGCCTTGGCGTGCAGCTCGTCGGGGGCCGCCGCGATGGCGTCGACGGCGCGTTCGAGCAGGGTCGCGCCGAGCTCGTCGTAGGCGGTGGTGACGAGGTCGGTCATGTCGGTGAAGCTCTCGTAGAAGAAGCGGGGGCCGACTCCCGCGGTGGCCGCGACCTTCCGTACCGTCGTCGCCGACCAGCCCTCGTCGGCGACGACGTCGATCACCGCGTTCTGGAGACGCTTGCGGCGTTCGGCGCGCCGGTCGGCCGGGGCGACGCCGCGATACGCGCGGGTGGCTTCGGGCTCGGACACATCGTCGAGTGTGGCACAACACGACCAGACTTCCGGAATCGACCAATTCCGGAATTAAGTGTGTACTAATTGTGGAATCTTCGTCATGGTCGGTCCCCGAATCCGGACGAGGAGGAAACGTGACGATCGATGCATCGTCGACTGCCCACCTGCACGACCGAACCGATCGACTCGCACCGAAGCCGATCCTGCGAGAAGGCGGCCCGCGTCTGGCGATGTCGTTGCTCGTCGGCGACTCGGTGCGGCCCACCAGGGCCCAGTCCCGGGCATTCGCCAAGTTCGCGCACACCTGCGATCCCGTGGCCGACGATCTGGTCGCCGCGATACGCCGCGACCGGCTCCGCATCCGCACGCAGTTCGAACAGGCACTCGAACACGGCATCGAGACCGTGGACGATTCCGCGCCCGAGATGGCAGCGTTCATCGCCACCCTCGACGGCGTGCCGTTCCGGGTCGATTACGACAAGCTCGATCTCGCCGCGCGGGCGATCGTGCGGATGCCGATGAGCACCCGGTGTGGTTCGCGCGCAACCTCCTACGCGACCTGAATGTCCTGGTGCCCGGAGGCGCCGGACGCGCCGCCCGGCGGGGTCACGCCGAGCGTATGCGGGAGATCGCAGAGGTGAAGCGGCGGCTCGAGGTGCGGCCTTACGAACGGGACGGAGCCGTGCAGTCGATCCGTGAGCGCGACCGCGAACTCAGGGCGCGATCGGCCTGATCCGGACATCAGGAACGCTCTGGCGCGAACGGCCCTCGCCACCACGACGACTCTGCAAGTGTGGTTCGTGAAGCACTGTCTTCGTGAAGCACTGTCGCACCCAGAGAAGGAGAGGTCATGCCCACTCGTACCGCACGGACCGCATGGAACGGGGATCTGCAGAAGGGCTCCGGTCAGGTGGAGCTCACCAGCTCGGGCCGTGGCACGTTCGACGTGTCGTTCCCGAAACGCTCGGCGGAGAACGCGGACGGCACCACCAGCCCCGAGGAGCTCATCGCCGCCGCACACGCGTCGTGCTTCGCGATGCAGTTGTCCGCGCTGATCGCGGAGGCGGGCGGCACGCCGCAGAGCCTCGAGGTCACCGCCGACGTCTCGCTGGGGCCCGATCCGGCGGGCGGATTTCGACTCACCGGAATCCGGTTGAAGGTGCGGGGCGAGGTCGACGGCCTCGACGCCGACGGCTTCGTCAAGGCCGCGGAGGACGCGAAGGCCGGATGCCCTGTGAGCAAGGCACTCACCGGCGTCGAGATCTCCCTGGACGCCGCGCTCGAGAGCTGACGGGTTCGTGGACCGATCGGCCGGGAACAGAGCACGTCAGGGCCGGGTTGTAATCGAATATGAGCATGCCTGACGTACTTCTCCCCACCGCTCACATCGAGATCTGGTCCGACATCGCCTGCCCCTGGTGCTACATCGGCAAGCGGCGCTTCGCGGAGGCCCTCGAGTCCTTCGACGACCGCGACCGGATCGAGGTCACCTGGAGGTCGTACCAGCTCTCGCCCGACACGCCGGTCGGGCGACGGGTCCCCGAGGTGGAGGCGCTCGTCGCGATGAAGGGGATGCCGGCCGAGCAGGTCAGGCAAATGTTCGCGCAGGTCTCGGACACCGCTGCCGACGTTGGACTCGAGATCGACTTCGACAACGTCGTCGCCGCCAACACCTTCGATGCGCACCGACTCGTGCATCTGGCGGGCGACAAGCGCGACGAGGTGCTCGAAGCGTTGTTCCGTGCGCATTTCGTCGACGGCGAGGTGATCGACGATGCGGATGTCCTCGTGAAGGTCGCCGCCGAGGTCGGGCTCGATCCGGAGTCGACGCGCGCGGCGCTCGACGGCGACGATCCCGCCGGTGAAGCGGCGGCCGACGCCGTGACCGCCGATCTCTTCGACGCGCGACGGATCGGCGTGCAGGGGGTGCCGTTCTTCGTGGCCAACCGCGCCGTCGCGGTGTCGGGTGCGCAGCCTGTGGACGTCTTCCGTCAGTTCCTGCGCAGGGCCGTCGACGATGTGACGGTCAAGCTGTGAGTGCCGCGAGATAACGTCGCGCGATCTGCTGCTGGAGCAGGTGCCCGACGGGACCGGCCAGCTTCGTGTACCAGCGGGCGGGGCGGGAGAACGCGAGCACCGTTCCCCGCACCCGTCCGTCCACGGTGCGCTCGACGACGAAGGTCTCCTCGCCGCTGGCGGGATGACCGGGGAGTGTGCCGTAGGTGAACCCGCGTATGTCCGGGGTGTCGACGATCTCGATCACGCGGCACCGCGCCGACGCGCGCACCGGTCCGAGACCGAAGCCGAGATCCACTTCGACGCCGGGTACTGCGAGGGGCGTGCCGGGCGGGATCCGTATGCCCGCGCCGCGGTGCATGTCCCACGAGAACAACTGGGCAGCGGCGACCTCGAACACGGTGTCGCCGCGGCCCAGTTCGCTCTCGACCCTCAGATGTCGATAACCGGAGGGGAGCGGTGCCTCGTCCCGGAAGGCACGCAGGCTCGCTCCCACCTCCGCATAGGTGAACTCACGCCCGGACCCGCCGGACGCGGACATCTCAGGACTTCTTGACGTCGAGGACGACCTCGAACTCGAGCAGCGATGCGCCGGTCGCGACGGGCTTCTTCGCCTCACCCGCGTGGGCAGCACGTGCGTCGCCGTCGCGCCACGCGGCGAAGTCCTCCTCGGACTCCCACTGAGTCACCACGAAGTACCGGTTCTCGCCTGCGGTGGGGCGGAGCAGCTGGAAGCCCAGGAAGCCGGGGGAGTTGTCGACGGTGTGCGCCCGATTGGCGAATCGCTTCTCCAGCTCGGGGCCGGCGCCTTCGGGAACTTCGATTGCGTTGATCTTCACGACTGCCATGCGCGAGAGCCTACTCCGCTAACTTGGTCGATTGTGTTGCACGACGAGGGCGGAACCGGACGACCCATCCTGCTGTTGCACGGTCTCATGGGCAGCGCCCGCACGTGGCGTCGTCACGTGCCGTGGCTGCGCGAACACGGACACGTGTACACCTTCGACGCCGCTGGTCACGGTCGTCCCGCTCCCGACGAACTCACCACCGAGGCGTTCGTCGCCGATCTCGAAACCCATCTCACCGGGATCACCGAACCGCTCGTCGTGATCGGGCATTCGATGGGTGCCCTGCACGCGTGGTGCTTCGCTGCGACCCATCCCGAGCGGGTCACCGCGCTGGTGCTCGAGGACATGGCGCCCGACTTCCGGGGACGCACGGCCGCGAACTGGGCGGCGATGATCGCGCAGTGGCCGCAACCGTTCCCCACCGGGGATGCGGTGTTCGACTTCTTCGGGCCCGTCGCGGGTCGCTACTTCCTCGACTCGTTCGTCCGCCGCGATGACGGCTGGTATCTGCACGGCGAGGTCGAGACCTTCCGCGACATCTCGGAAGAGTGGGGGTCGCGGCACTTCTGGGACGAGTGGAACTCGATCCGCGTGCCCGCGCTGCTGCTCGAAGGCGAGTTCACCATCACCCCCGAGGGGCAGATGCGGCGGATGGTGACGCGACCCGGCACCGACCACGTCCTCGTCGACGGCGCCGGGCATCTCGTGCACGACGACCGGCCCGACGAGTTCCGCACCGCAGTGGAACACTTCCTCACCGCGCACGCACTGTCGGCGAGCCGACTCGAGTAGCACTGTCGGCGAGCCGACTCGAGTAGCACTGTCGGTAAGCCGGATCTAGGACGTCGATCCCTCGCCGGCGAGCGCGAAACGGCCGTCGTCGGTCTGCTCGACGAGACCGTCCACGAGCAGTGAGTGCAGGGCGCGGTCGCGCTGGCCCGGATCCGTGGTCCATACGCTGTCGAGGACGGGACGCTCCACCGGGACGCTGCTCTCGCGCAGCACCGCCATCAACCGGCCGCGCACCTGCCGGTCGGTGCCGGCGAACTTCTGCACCTTCCGGGGTGGTCCGTCGTGGGCGGGCCGCCCGGCCTGTACCCATGCGCACTCGGGCAGCGGGCAGCGTCCGCAGTCGGGCGTGCGAGCGGTGCACACGGTCGCACCGAGTTCCATCAGCGCCGCGGAGAAGGTCGCCGCACGTGAACGCTGACGCGGAAGGATAGCCTCGACGTCGGCGAGATCCCTTGTGGTCGAAGGGTTTCCTGGCTCCGCCCGACCGTGGACGGCGCGGGCGACGACACGACGCACGTTCGTGTCCACCACCGGCACACGCTGTCCGTATGCGAAGCACGCCACGGCGCGGGCGGTGTAGGCGCCGACGCCGGGCAGGGTCAGCAGGACGTCGACGTCCTCGGGAACCCGGTCGTCGTGCTCGGCGGCGAGTACGCCGGCGCACTCGTGCAGGCGCAGCGCGCGGCGCGGATAGCCGAGCTTGCCCCACGCCCGCAGCACCTCGGCCTGGCTCGAGGCGGCCATCGCGGACGGCACGGGCCAGCGCCGCACCCACTCCTCCCAGATCGGAGCGACTCGGGCGACCGGCGTCTGCTGCAGCATGACCTCGGACATGAGGATCTGCCAGCCCGTCACCCCGTCGCGGCGCCACGGCAGGTCGCGCGCCTGCGCGGCATACCAGCGCAGCAACGACGGTGCGTCCACGGACATCTCGGGTCTCCTCCGGTCACGGGGTCGGGTGTGGGGATCCGCTGAGGAGATGTCGAACGAAATCGGACATGTGCGCAGGTGAATAATGTACGCATGCCGAACTCCAATCCCATCTCCGCCTGGAAAGCCCTGACCGAGGGTAATCATCGTTTCGTCAGCGACACGCCGCTGCACCCGAGCCAGGGAATCGATCGTCGCGCCGAACTCGTCAACGGCCAGCACCCCACCGCCGTGCTGTTCGGCTGCGGAGACTCCCGCGTCGCCGCAGAGATCATCTTCGACCAGGGGCTCGGCGACATGTTCGTGGTCCGTACCGCGGGTCACGTCATCGACAGTTCCGTCCTCGGTTCCATCGAGTACGCAGTCGACATCCTCAACGTTCCGCTCATCGTCATCCTCGGTCACGACAGCTGTGGTGCCGTGGCGGCGACCATCGATGCCCTCGACAAGGGCACGGTGCCGGGCGGCCACATCCGCAGCCTCGTCGAGCGTGTCGCTCCCTCGATCCTGATGGGCAGGGCCGAGGGTCTGTCCACCGTCGACGAACTCGAGGGGCGCCACGTCGTCGAGACGGGCAAGCTGCTCACGGATCGTTCGCGGATCATCGCCGACCGCATCGCCGACGGCCGCTGCGCCATCGTGGGCGTCACCTACAAGCTCGAGGACGGCAAGGTGAGTCTGCGGGGCCACTTCGGAGACATCGGCGAGGTCTCCGACAACTGAAGACGGGTGCACCTGCGGTCACAACGATGTGACTGCAGGTCACAGCGACACGCCGACGGCGGTGTAGCCGTGCGCAGCCTGTGGCACATACCGTGGGGGGCGTGCTTGAACCGACCGGTCCTCTGCCCCCCGAGATCTACTGGCGACGACGCATTCTCGCGATCGGAGTCTCGGTGGTCGTGCTGGCTCTGGTCATCTGGCTCGTAGTGGCGCTGACCGGCGGCGACGACCCCGATCAGAATCCCGAACCCGCAGCAGCGGAGGTGACGACCTCCGCCACCACGACGGCGGCCGATGCGTCCGCCGACGCGGCGTCCGCGAGCACCACCCGGAGCGGTGGATCCTCGGGTTCGTCCGGGACGCGTAGTGCAGGGGATTCGGCCTCGGAGGACGCGGACGACGAGGACAACACGTCCACGTCCGCCACCACCTCCGCTGCTCCGGTTCCGCCGGGGCAGTGCTCCGATCAGTCGCTCGCCGTGCGGGTGACGGCGGACGAGCCGAACTACAGGGTCGGTTCCGAACCCGATTTCACGATCGTCATCACCAACATCGGCACGTCGCAGTGCGAACGCGACCTCGGTGCGGGCCTTCAGCAGGTGCTCGTCTACAGCCTCGACGGCAACGAGCGACTCTGGGCGAACACCGACTGCTTCCCCGAATCGACCGCCGACATCCGGTCGCTCGCTCCGGGCGACCAGGCCGCCTATTCCGTCAAGTGGTCGGCGACGACCTCCGAGCCCGGCTGCCAGGCGCCGCGCGAACCGGTCGGTCCCGGCGCGTACACCGTGGTCGGGCAGCTCGGCGGCCTGCGCAGCGCGCCCGAGCCGTTCAACATCACGCCCTGACCTGCTGCTCGTCCGGTAGTTGTTCAGTCGTAGTGGTTGATCGCGGCTTCGGCGAGCCGCGACAGTCCCTCGCGGATGTACCGGGCCCACAGGGCGCCGACCCCGTCGACCGCCTGCAGATCGGCAGCGGTGGCCGCGAGCAGGCCCTGCAGTGTGCCGAACGCACCTACGAGCCGGTTGATCTGCCGGGCCTGCAGGCGCGGCACCCGATGGAGCACGCGATAACCGCGGGGACTCATCGAGGTGTCGAGGGCCTCGATGGTGCCCGAATAGCCGAAGGCGCGGGCGAGGCTCGTCAGGTCGAGCAGGTCGACGTCGGTCAGGTGTGCGAGACGCTCGAGCGCCTGCTCGACCTCCTGCTGGGTGGGGACGTGCTCGCCCGCAAGATAGTCCCGCACGATGAGCTGCCGGGCGAGCTGGTTGTCGCCGACGAGTTCTTCGAGCTGGAGGGCCAGCTGGCGACCGTCGGTCCCGAGTTCGAGCACGTCCTGCTCGATCTCCACGGACAGGCGGTGCATCATCTCGAGCCGCTGCGCCACGGTGAGCGCGTCGCGCAGCGTGACGATGTCCTCGATCTCGACCACGGACAACTGCCGGGTCACCTCGTCGAGGCGGGCCTTGTAGCGCTCGAGTGTCGCGACGGCCTGGTTGGCCCGGGACAGGATGGTCGCGGAGTCGTTGATGACGTGGCGGCGACCGTCGACGTACACGCTGACGATGCTCATCGACTGGCTGACCGAAACCACCGGATATCCGGTCTGGATTGCGGTGCGTTCCGCGGCGCGGTGCCGGGTGCCGGACTCCACGGTGGGGATGCTCGGATCGGGCACGAGTTGCACGTTGGCACGCACGATGCGCGAACCGTCGGTGGACACGACCACGGCGCCGTCCATCTTCGACAGCTCCCGAAGTCGGGTGGGGGCGAACTCGACGTCGAGTTCGAAACCGCCGTCGCACAGCTCGGCGACCTTGTCGTCGAAACCGAGGACGATCAGGCCGCCCGTGCGGCCGCGGAGGATGCGTTCGAGACCGTCGCGTAGCGCGGTGCCGGGCGCCAGACGAGCGATGGTGTCGCTCAGCGTCGATGCCGGCGCCGACTCGGTCATCTGGACTTCCTTCCCCTGTGCGGTCTGCGGTCGTCGTCACAATGCGCGGACTCGTGGATCGGCGCCCCGACCGCGCAACTACATTACTTGCTTATGCGCAGCACCTGGACTTTGCCCGACGACCTCGTCGTTCCCGATCTACCGGAAGATCATCCCGGCCCGGGTGCGCCGGTACCGCAGCATTGGAACAAGTGCTTCGGGTGTGGTGACGACCAGCCCTCCGGCCTCGCGATGGAGTTCACGATCGGCGAGGGCCTCGAGGTGCTCGGCCGTCTCGACGTCGCCACGCGCTACCAGGGCGGACCGGGATTCATCCACGGCGGCATCCTCATGACGGCCTTCGACGAGGTCCAGGGAATGGCGTGCAACGCCGCCCTGCGGACCGCCGTCGTCACCGGGCACTTCGAGACGGACTTCGCCCGTCCCATCCCCCTGGGCTCGGTGCTCGAGTTCCGCGCCCGCGTCGACGGCTTGGTGCGGCGCAAGGTCTACACCAGTGCGGAGGCGCGCATCGTCGCCGGTCCGCCGGCCGATCCGGACGTCGTGGTGGCGTCGTCGGTCGGGTTGTTCGTCGTCGTCGGGCACGAGCACTTCGCGAAGGGCCGCGACTACGCCGACGGCATCCCGCAGAGTGAACACGACATCTCCGCCGTCTGACATCTCCGCCCTCCGGGTTTTCGCGTTCAGGTCTCCGGTCCGTCGGGGAGCAGCGGAACACCCGGCCGGTGGTCGCGTCCGAGCAACGCCGCGGAAGTGACCGCGCCCGCGCCGTAGCGGGAGTGCAGATCGTCCAGGACGGCATCGAGGGCATGCCGGTCGACGGCGCGGTGCTGCGTTCGCGTGTCTGCAGTACTGTCCCCGGCGGCCTCGACCGGCTCGTCGAACGGCAGCTCGAGTTGCTCGACGCCTTCACCGACGAGATTCGTCACCGCGATCCCGATGAGCGTGAGACCGCGCTCGGCGATGAGCGGTCGGGTCTGCTCGAGCAGGTCGTGCGCCGCCGCCGACAGCAGATCGGTGCGTGCGGTGGCCCCGGGCAGCGTGTGAGAGCGTGTCGCGCGGGTGTAGTCGGCGAAGCGCATCCGCAGGACCACCGTGCGGCCGAGGCGTCCGGCCCGGCGCATCCGCCGGCCCACGCGGTCGACGAGCAGTTGCAGCGTCTCGCCGACCGACTCGAGGCTGTGGGGTCCGCGGCCGAGCGCGTGCTGCGCGCCCATCGAACTGCGCCGCCGATGCCGGACCGGACGCGGATCGTGACCGATCGCGAGCGCGTGCAGGTGGCGTCCCGCCGTGCGTCCGAGCAGCGAGACGAGATCGGACTCGGAGTGGGCGGCGACATCGGCCACGGTCCGCAGACCGTGCGCGTGCAACTTCGCCGCCGTCACCTTGCCGACGCCCCACAACCGCTCCACCGGCAACGGATGGAGGAACTCGAGTTCGGCGTGCGGAGGGACGAGGAGCAGTCCGTCGGGCTTGGCCACCCCGCTCGCGACCTTGGCGAGGAACTTGGTGCGCGCGACACCGACGGTGATCGGCAGCCCCACCTCCTCGGCGACCGTGCGGCGCAGGCGTGCGGCGATGTCGACGGGTCTGCCTGCGATGCGCCCGAGACCGGAGACGTCGAGGAACGCCTCGTCGATGGAGATCCCCTCCACGATCGGTGTGGTGCGATCGAAGATCGCGAAGACGTCGCGCGAGGCCTGCGCATAGGCCTCCATGCGGGGAGGCACCGAGATCAGTCCCGGGCACAGGGCGCGGGCGGCTCGGCCCGACATCGCGGTGACGATGCCGTGAGCCTTGGCCTCATAGCTCGCCGCGAGTACGACGCCCCCGCCCACGACGATCGGTTTGGCGCGCAGCCACGGATCGTCGCGCTGCTCCACCGACGCGTAGAACGCGTCGAGATCGGCATGCAGCACCGTCGCATCGGACACGAACACATGTTCGCACCGGCCGCCGACACCTCGGCAGATCGGCGCTGCCGACATGTCCGCAGGTCAGCGTGTGAGGGTCGACAGTGCCTGCGCCACGTTGGACACCTCGAACTTCTTCATGCCCTTCGGGACACCCTCGACATCGCGCGGAACCACCCCGCGGTCGAAGCCGAGCCGGTTCGCCTCCGCGAGTCGGCGACCCGCACCGACGACACGACGGACCTCCCCGGCGAGACCGACCTCGCCGAGCAGCACGGTGCCGGCCGGGACGGGCTGGTCGCGTACGGCTGAGGCGACGGCGAGTGCGAGCGCGAGGTCGGCGGACGGATCGGTGATCCGCATACCGCCGACGGTGGAGGCGTAGACGTCGCAGTTACCGAGCCGGCCGAGCCCGCAGCGACGCTCGAGCACCGCGAGCACCATCGCCACCCGCGCCGAGTCGAGACCGCTCACGGCGCGTCGCGGTGAAGGATTGTGCGTGGGCACCACGAGCGCCTGGACCTCACCGAGGAGCGGGCGTTTGCCGTCCATCGTGACCGTGACGGCAGTGCCGGGCACGGCCTCGTCGCGGTGCTGCAGGAACAATCCCGACGGGTCGCTGACGCCGACGATCCCGTCCTCGGCAAGTTCGAAGCAGCCCACCTCGTCGGCGGCTCCGAACCGGTTCTTCACCCCGCGCACCATGCGCAGCGTGGAGTGCTTGTCGCCTTCGAAGTGCAGCACCACGTCGACGAGGTGCTCGAGGGAACGCGGACCGGCGACCGCGCCGTCCTTGGTGACGTGGCCGATGAGCAGCACCGGGATGCCGCTGGACTTCGCGAGGGAGGTCAGGGCGCTGGTGACTGCGCGGACCTGCGTGACACCGCCGGTCACGCCGTCGACGTCGGCGGCGAGCATCGTCTGGACGGAGTCGACGACCAGCAGCGTGGGCTTGACCTGCTCCACGTGCCCGAAGATCGTCGCGAGGTCGTTCTCGGCGGCAAGATAGACCCGGTCGTGCACGGCGCCGGTGCGGTCGGCGCGCAGGCGCACCTGACCGGCCGACTCCTCGCCGGTGACGTAGAGCGCGCGATCGGCTTCGCCGCGCAACGCCCAGCGGTGCACCACCTCGAGGAGCAGCGTGGACTTGCCGACACCGGGTTCGCCGGCGAGCAGGACGACCGAACCGGGTACGACACCGCCGCCGAGGACGCGGTCGAGCTCGGGGATGCCCGTGGGCTTCGCGTGGGTGGCCTTGCCGTCGATCTGCGACAGCGGGGTGGCCGGGGTGCTCGGCAGCACGGCGGCGGCACCGGCGCGGGCGAGCGAGGTACCCGACCGCGAGGCGACCGCGACCGGTTGGACGGGTGCTTCGTCCATCGACCCCCACGTTCCGCATTCGGGACAGCGCCCGACCCACTTCGCGACGGTGTGCGAGCAGTCGGAACAGCGGTAGAGGGTCTTGGTCTTTGCCACGGCCGGAGGATAGTCGGTCGCACCGACACCGGAGCGGATGCGAGGAGGGCCCGGCCGAGCTGTGCTCGACGGGGCCCTCCAGCAGGAAGTCCTAGTGTGCTTCGCCCACGATCGGCGAGAGCTCCGACTCGTCGCGGGGGAGCTCCGGGCCGGCGTCGATCGGCACGGACAGGGTCACGTCGCCGGCCTCGGCGAACGTGAAGGTCACGGGGATGGTCAGGCCCGGGCGGACACCCTCGGAGAGGTTCACGAGCTCGACGTTGTTGACGACGCCTGCCGGGGCCGGGGAGGGGGTCTCCTCGGTGCTGTTCGGACGCGGCGACTCGTCGACCTCCTCGACGAGGGCGGCGTTCTCCTCGGAGACACCGGCGACCACGGAGGACTGCGGCGGAATCTCGAGGCGGGCACCGGTGACCGAGGCTGCGAAATCGGTGGAGATACCGGTGAGCTGATCGCCGACGTACGGGTCGAGGTTGACGATCGTGAAGCCGAGCTGGGCGGTGCCGCCGGGCTCGATGCTGTACTCCTCGGAGTTCGGGTAGATCACGTGCACGTTGCGCAGCGCGAGGCTGCCGGCGTCCACGTTGGAACCGTTGATGGCCGCGACCTGGGTCGAGGTCTGGGTGATCTGACCGGCGCTGCACGCGGACATCGTGAGCGCCGCTCCCGCGGCAAGGGCGAGAGCGGTCACGACTCGGCGAGTCGGCGCTTTGAGAGCAGTCACGGGTTCCTCCACTCGAGTAAGGCTCGCAATCCACTAGGCAGAGTAGTAGTTCCCGTGTGCGCTGTGTACGTCGGGGCCGGATCTCGTGCGGATTCGCGCGCGGAAGACGAGATCGACAGGCGCCCACGGGCGGGTGTGTCGGAGGTCACCCGATACACGGAAGCAACTGCCTGTCAAGCCCTACGCTCAGTGCTCGGTGCCCCTGACCTGCATCGTTGACGGGAGGGTGATGTGGTCACGTGTTAAACTGGGAGAATCGAAAGGGGCACGGGACACATGATTTTCAAGGTCGGAGACACCGTCGTATACCCCCACCACGGTGCGGCGCTGATCGAAGCAATCGAAACACGCACCATCAAGGGTGAGCAGAAGGAATATCTGGTTCTGAAAGTCGCGCAGGGCGACCTGACGGTCCGGGTACCTGCAGAGAACGCGGAGTACGTCGGAGTGCGCGACGTCGTCGGGCAGGAAGGCCTCGACAAGGTTTTCCAGGTGCTGCGCGCACCCCACACGGAAGAACCCACCAACTGGTCACGGCGGTACAAGGCCAACCTCGAGAAGCTGGCCTCCGGCGATGTCAACAAGGTCGCAGAAGTTGTGCGCGACCTGTGGCGCCGGGAGCAGGACCGCGGCCTGTCCGCAGGTGAGAAGCGGATGCTCGCCAAGGCACGTCAGATCCTCGTCGGTGAGCTCGCGCTCGCCGAGGGCACCGACGACGTCAAGGCGGAGACCATGCTCGACGAGGTTCTCGCCGCCGCTTCCTGACGCGCGAGACATCGGCAAACTGCACATGAGCGATCGCAACGGGCCGGTCGTCGGAATCCTTCCGGCGGCCGGCCGCGGTGTTCGCCTGGGAGAACCACTGCCCAAGGCGTTCGTGGAACTGGACGGCCGCACGATGCTCGACCGCTCGGTCGAGGCGATGCTCGCTTCAGCGGTCATCGATCGAGTGGTGATCGTCGCGCCGCCCGAACTGGCTGCGACGCCCGCGGACCGGCTCGTCGGCGAGTCGTTCGCCGACCGGGTCACCGTCGTCGCGGGTGGCGCCGAACGCGCCGACTCGGTGCGCGCCGGTCTTGCGGCGGCATCGGGCGCGCGGTTCGTGCTCGTCCACGACGCCGCGCGTGCGCTCACCCCGGCCGAGCTGTTCGTCCGGGTCGTCGATGCGTTGCGGGCCGGCAGCGACGCGGTGATCCCCGTCCTGCCCGTCGTCGACACCATCAAGAGTGTCGACAAGGACGGAGTCGTCACCGGGACTCCCGACCGGTCGACCCTCCGCGCGGTGCAGACGCCGCAGGGATTCGACGTCGAATTGCTCGAGCGGGCCAACCGCGACGCCGCCGACGCGACCGACGACGCGGGACTCGTCGAGCGGTTGGGGGAGCGGATCACCACCGTCGTGGGAGACCCTCTCGCTTTCAAGATCACCACCCCACTGGACCTGGTGCTGGCACGGACCGTGCTCGCGTCCGGCGTCCGCACCGAGAAGGAGATGTGAGCATCGTGCGTGTCGGCATCGGAACGGACGTGCATCCCGTGGAGGCCGGACGGCCGTGCTGGATGGCCGGTCTGCTGTTCGAGGGCGCCGACGGGTGCGCGGGTCACTCCGACGGGGACGTCGCTGCGCACGCGCTGTGCGATGCGGTGCTCTCGGCCGCCGGTCTCGGCGACCTCGGATCGGTCTTCGGCACGGGCCGACCGGAGACGGCCGGCGCCTCCGGTGTCGCGATGCTCGGCGAGGTACGTCGCCTGCTCGACGACGCCGGCTGGGTGGTGGGCAATGCCGCCGTCCAGGTGATCGGGAACCGCCCGAAGATCGGGCCGCGGCGCGAGGAGGCACAGGCGGTGCTGTCCGAGGCGCTCGGCGGTCCGGTCTCCGTGTCGGCGACCACCACGGACGGACTCGGGCTCACCGGCCGGGGAGAAGGTGTGGCGGCGGTTGCGACCGCACTGGTCCTGGCCCAGCAGGACGAGCGGTAGGATAGACGGTCGTGACCTTGCGCTTATACGACACCGAATCGCGGGCCGTGCGGGATTTCGAACCGCTGGTCCCCGGCCAGGCCTCGGTGTACCTGTGTGGGGCCACCGTCCAAGGCGAACCCCATATCGGGCACGTACGCAGCGGCGTTGCGTTCGACGTGCTCCGCCGGTGGCTCGCTACCAAGAGTCTCGATGTCTTGTTTGTGAGAAATGTCACAGACATCGAGGATAAGATCCTCCGCAAGGCGGCAGAGGCAGGTCGGCCGTGGTGGGAGTGGGCCGCGACCTACGAGCGGGCCTTCAACCGCGCCTACGATGCGCTCGGTGTGCTTCCTCCCTCGGTGGAACCTCGCGCGACCGGCCACATCACGCAGATGGTCGAACTCATCCAGCGCCTCATCGACGCCGGGCACGCCTACGCGGCCGACGGCGACGTCTACTTCGACGTGCTGAGCTACCCCGAATACGGTGCCCTCTCCGGACACCGCATCGAGGACGTCCACCAGGGTGAGAGCGCCGGACTCGGCAAGCGCGACCCCCGCGACTTCACGCTGTGGAAGGCCGAGAAGCCCGGTGAGCCGTCCTGGCCCACCCCGTGGGGACGTGGTCGCCCCGGCTGGCATCTCGAGTGCTCCGCGATGGCCGGCTTCTATCTCGGCGGCACCTTCGACATCCACTGCGGAGGCATGGACCTCGTCTTCCCGCACCACGAGAACGAGATGGCGCAGTCCCGCGCCGCCGGCGACGGCTTCGCCCGCTACTGGTTGCACAACGGCTGGGTGACGATGGGCGGCGAGAAGATGTCGAAGTCGCTCGGTAACGTGCTGTCGATCCCCAACGTGCTCGCCCGCGTCCGGCCACAGGAACTGCGCTACTACCTGGGCAGCGCCCACTACCGTTCGATGCTCGAATACTCCGACGACGCGCTCGCCGAAGCGGCCGCAGCGTACCGGGGACTCGAGTCGTTCGTGCTCAAGACCCGCGACCGCGCGGGCGAGGTGCCCGTGGGCGAGTGGACCGAGGCCTTCGCCGAGGCTCTCGACGACGATCTCGGTGTGCCCAAGGCGCTCGCGGAAATACACCGCAAGCGCAGCAAGGGCAACAAGGCGCTCGACAACGGCGATCTCGACACGGCCGTGCAGATCGCCTCGCAGGTCCGGAGCATGCTCGGCATCCTCGGTGTCGACCCGCTCGACGAGCACTGGTGCTCCACCGACGATTCAGGGTCGGCCGCACTCGCGGCACTCGACGTGCTGGTCGGCGCGGATCTCGAACGCCGCACGACCGCCCGGGCCGAGAAGAACTGGGCGGTGGCCGACGAGGTGCGGGACCGCCTCACAGCCGCGGGGGTCGAAGTGACCGATACGCCCAACGGACCCGAGTGGTCTCTGAAAGCAGGACAGTGATGGCAGGCAATTCCCAGCGTCGCGGCGCTATTCGTAAGGGCGGCACGAAGAAGGGGCAGGTCGTCGGGTCCGGCGGGCAGCGGCGACGCGGGCTCGAAGCGCGTGGCGCCACCCCCAAGGCCGAGGACCGGCCCTACCACCCCGCCGCACGGCGTGCCCGGGCCGCGGCCAAGGCCGCCGACCCGCGCGGTGGCGGTCGTCGTCCCGCGGCCGGTCGCAAGGCCGAGGACGGGCCCGAGATGGTGCTCGGCCGCAATCCGGTCGTCGAGTGCCTACGTGCCGGTGTGCCCGCGACCGCTCTGTACGTCGCCCTCGGCGCCGAGGCCGACGAGCGGCTCAAGGAAGCCGTGCAGCGCTCGGCCGAGATGGGCATCTCGATCCTCGAGGTCTCGCGTTCCGAACTCGACCGTCTGTCGTCGAACGGGATGCACCAGGGCATCGGCCTGCAGGTGCCGCCGTACCGCTACGCGCACCCCGACGACCTGCTGGCCCGCGCCGCGGAGAACCACGAGCGTCCGCTGCTCGTGGCCCTCGACAACATCTCCGATCCGCGCAATCTCGGCGCGGTGATCCGTTCGGTCGCGGCCTTCGGCGGCCACGGTGTGGTCATCCCGCAGCGCCGTTCGGCGTCGGTGACGGCCGTGGCATGGCGCACGAGCGCCGGTGCCGCAGCGCGACTGCCCGTCGCGCGTGCCACCAACCTCACGCGCACGCTCAAGGACTGGCAGTCCCGCGGTGTCCGCGTCGTCGGTCTCGATGCCGGTGGCGACACCAACCTCGACGATTTCGACGGCACCGATCCCGTCGTCGTGGTCGTGGGGTCGGAGGGCAAGGGACTCTCGCGCCTGGTGCGGGAGACCTGCGACGCCGTTCTCTCCATCCCGATGGCCGGAGACGTCGAGTCGCTCAACGCCTCCGTCGCGGCGGGCGTGGTGCTCGCGGACATCGCGCGGCAGCGTCGGGTCTGATCGAGTCTGCCCGAGCTGCGGTCGCGAGGGCCTAGTCTGTCCTCGTGGTCGCATCCCTGCCGTTCCGTACGAAGGTGTTCGCCTTCCTCGAACGCTTCGCCGACAAGTCCATTGCCGACGCGTCCGTCGACGAGATCCCGGCACGTCGTGCTGCGCGCACGAAGCTCCTGTCGTCCCCGGTCGGACGGCTGATCTCGGGCCGGACGCATCCCGGCGTGCGGATCGAGGACCGATGGGTCGATCTCGAGCACGAGGTGATCGACGATCTCGCCCCCGAGGACTCCCCGGTCCGGACCCGTCTGCGGATCTATCGGCCCTCGGCGCGAACGAGCGGTCCGCTGCCGGTCGTGCTGCTGTTCCACGGCGGCGGGTGGGTGCTCGGCAATCCGGAGCAGAACGAGTGGTGGGCGAGCCACACCGCCGCGCGGACCCCGAGCGTCGTGGTGTCGGTGGACTACCGGCTCGCCCCCGAACATCCCTATCCCGCAGCGGTGCTGGACTGCTGGGCGGCGTTCCGGTGGGTCGTCGCACACGCTGCGGAACTCGACGGTGATCCGTCCCGCGTCGTGGTCGCCGGTGACAGTGCCGGAGGCAATCTCGCCGCGGTCGTCGCCGACGTGGCCGGCCGCTCGGGTGGTCCGCTGCCGGCCGGTCAGGTGCTGATCTATCCGGCGACGGAGATGGAGGAGGAGTTCCCGTCGGAGCGGCAGTTCGCGAACGCTCCCGTGCTCACCTCCCGCGGTATGCGGGCGTTCGTGCGCCTGTATCTGGCCGGAGCCGATCCGTATGCGCCGACCGCGGCTCCCCTGCGCGGCACGCTCGCCGGTGCCGTCGTACCGGCCCTCGTCCAGATCGCCGGGCACGACCCGTTGCGCGACAACGCCGTTCGATACGCCGAAGCATTGCGGGCCAAGGGCGGCGACGTCGCGGAGACCGATTATCCCGACACCGTGCACGGCTATCTCAGCCTGCCCGGCATCTCTCCGCCCGCGACACACGCACTCGACGAGGCGATCACCTTCGTACGTCGGGTGACGGCTACCGACCCGACCGACGAGGACGACACCTCCGTGCCGTCACGCGCCTGACGGTCACCCAGCAGCGATCACCGTACCGGCACGAACCGCACCCGCTGTCCGGGACGCAGTTGCGCCGCGACCGGCAGATCGGCGGCGACCGCCACCGCGGCCACCGGATAACCGCCCGTGACGGGATGGTCGACGAGGAACAGCACCGGATGCCCGTCCGGCGGTATCTGCAGCGACCCGGGAACCATGCCCTCGCTGGGCATCTCCTCGTGCCGTGCACGGTGCAGGCGACCCGGACCGTGGAACCTGATGCCCACCCGATCGAGTTCCGATGTCACCGTCCAGGTCTCGTGGAACAGTGCCCGCAGTGATCCGGGTGTGAACCAGTCGTCGCGCGGGCCGGGCCGTACCCGGATCTCCGCGGGGTCGTCCATCGGCGGCGGTGGTGGGAACTGCTCCTCGTCGGGCAGGGGGCCCGACATCGCCCCGACGAGCAGACTGTCGCCGGCGCGAACCGGTGACGGTCCGGTGTGCGACAGGATGTCGGTGGACCTGCTGCCGAGCACCTCCGGCACATCGATGCCGCCGCGTACCGCGAGGTAAATCCGCAGGCCTTCGTTCGAGACGCCGATCCGCAGCACGTCGTCGTTGCGGAGGGTGATGCGCGCCCAGTCGCCGACCGGCCGGTCGCACACGGTCACGTCGGCGCGGGCACCGGTCACGGCCACGATCGTCTCGCCGACGCTGCGGACGGCGAGACCGCCGCCGGTCACCTCGAGTGTCGCCGCGTCCGGCTGGTTCCCCACGAGCCGGTTCGCGGCGTCGTGTGCGCGCCGGTCGGCGGCACCGGACCGGGTGAGGCCCGAGGAACCGTAACCGGGACGTCCGCGATCCTGGACCGTCGTGAGCATTCCGCCGGAGAGCACCTCGAACCACGCCACGATGTTCATTCTCACTCACCGGCTTCGATCGCACGTCCGCACTCCGGCCGAACGATCGCGTTAGGTTGAAGATCATGAGGAAGGAGGTGACGATCATGGATGAAGCAGACGTCCGGGCGGCGACGACGCGACTGATCGAGAAGGCCGTCGAGGCCGACGACCTTCAGGCCGCGCACGACGCTGTCGCGGAACTGAGCGTCGAACAGGTCGTCGACGTGCTCGAACGGCTCGGTCGGACGGATCGCGCAGTGCTCTACCGGTTGCTGCCCAAGGACCGGGCGATCGACGTCTTCGAACAGCTCGACCCGAGCATGCAGAGCGAACTGCTCCGCGGGTTGCGCGACGATCAGGTGGCCGCAATCTTCGCCGACCTCGAACCCGACGACCGGGTGGAACTGCTCGACGAACTGCCCGCGACGGTCGCGTCGACCCTCATGCGCGGCCTGCCGCCCGCCGACCGCGAGGTGACCGCCACGATCCTCGGCTATCCGCAGCGGTCGATCGGCCGGCGGATGAGCCCGGCCTTCGTGTCGCTGCGGCAGGACATGACCGTCGAGCAGGCGATGGACGCCGTGCGTCGTCGGCTCGACGACGCGGAGACGGTGTACACGCTGCCGGTGGTGGACGACGGTCGTGTGCTCGTCGGGGTGGTCGGTCTGCGCGAGCTGATGACTGCGGCGCCGGGAACGGTGCTCGCCGACATCATGAACGAGCCCTACTGGGCGCGCGTGACCGACGACGCCGAGGAGTCCGCGCGCCGCTGCGCCGAACTCAAACTGCTGGCGTTGATCGTCGTCGACAGCGAGACCAGGTTGGTGGGCATCCTGACCGTCGACGACGCCCTGCGGATCCTCGAAGCCGCCGACAGCGAGGACCAGGCGCGCATCGGCGGTACCGAGCCGCTGCGCCGGCCCTATCTCGCGACACCCGTCGGGCAGTTGGTGCGCTCGCGGGTGGTGTGGTTGCTCTTCCTGGCACTCGGCGCGACCCTCACGGTCCAGGTCCTCGAGGTGTTCGAGTCGACCCTCGATCAGGTGGTCACCCTGGCGCTGTTCGTGCCGCTGATCATCGGCACCGGGGGCAACACCGGAAACCAGGCCGCCACCACGGTCACCCGCGCATTGGCGCTCGACGACGTGACGCCACGCGACATCGGCGGGGTGATCGCCCGCGAACTCCGGGTGGGTCTGTCCCTCGGTGTCCTGCTGGGCTCGGTCGCGTTCGTCCTGACGTCCCTGGTCTACGACTCGTCGGTGGGCGCGGTGATCGGGCTGACGCTGGTGAGCATCTGCACCCTCGCCGCCACCGTCGGTGGTGCGATGCCGTTGGTGGCCAAATCGATCCGCGCCGACCCCGCGGTCTTCTCCAATCCGTTCATCACGACCTTCGTCGACGCGACCGGCCTGGTGATCTATTTCCTCGTCGCGAAGGCCGTGCTCGGTATCTGAGCGCAGCGGCGCAGTGGATCCGGGGACGGTTCAGATCGCGACGAAGCGCACCGCACATCCCGGTCGCAGCAGCGCCGCAGGAGTCCGGTCCGGTTGCCACAGCGGGGCATCGGAGGTTCCGATGAGTTGCCATCCTCCGGGCGACTTCCGCGGGTAGACGCCCGAGAACTCACCCGCCAGTCCCACGGCGCCGGACGGGACGGAGGTGCGCGGTGAACTGCGACGCGGCACGTGCAATCGAGAATCCCCGCCGGTGAGATACGCGAAGCCGGGCGCGAACCCGCCGAAGGCGACCGTCCAGAGGCTGCCGGTGTGGGCGGCGATCACGCCGTCCGCGCCGAGGCCGGTCAACTCGCCGACCTCTTCGAGATCGACGCCGTCGTACCGGACTTCGAGCGTCACCTCCTCGATGTCGACGTCGTCCCCGGACACCGGTGGGGTGGTGGTGACCCACTTGTGCACGACCTGCGCGCCGGTCTCCGACGGATCGAAGCACACCAGCAGTGTCCGCGCCGCCGGCACGAGATCGACGACGCCACGCGGCCGCTCGCGGTCGAGTGCCCGGAAGTGGGCGAGAACCTCGTCGAGGGAATCGAATTCGGCGAGCAGGGCGCTGTCTCCGGCACGAAGGATTTTCATCGGTGGACCTCGCGGTGTCGGGCGTTCACACGAACGCCCGGATGTCGATCTTCTCGGCGTCGAGGCGGCGGCGCACGGCGACGGCCATCGCCGTGGCGTCGGGGGAGTCGCCGTGGATGCACACCGACTGCGCGTTCACGCGTATGTCGCTGCCGTCGACGGCGGTGACCACCCCCTCGGTGACCATGCGCAGGACCCGCTCGGCGACCTCCTCCGGATCGTGCAGTACCGCACCGGGTTCGCGTCGGGAGACGAGCGTGCCCTCGGGGGTGTAGGCGCGGTCGGCGAACGCCTCGGCGACCACCTTCAGTCCGGCCCGTTCGGCCTCCTCGAGGAAGACGGAGCCGGGCAGTCCGAGGACGGGCAGCGAGGCGTCGTAGGCGCGTACCGCATCCACGACCGCACGGGCCTGTTCGCGGTGATGGACGATCGCGTTGTACAGCGCGCCGTGGGGTTTGACGTAGCTCGCCGACGAACCGGCCGCCCGGGCGAGACCGTCGAGCGCGCCGATCTGGTAGATGATCTCGGCGGTGAGATCCGCCGACGGCACCTCGATGAAGCGGCGGCCGAAACCGCCGATGTCGTTGTAGCCGACCTGGGCACCGATCCTTACCGCGCGCTTCGCGGCGCCGTGGCACGTATGCAGCAGTGTCGCCGGGTCGCCGGCGTGAAATCCGCACGCCACGTTGGCGCTGGTGACGATGTCGAGCATGGTCTCGTCGTCGCCGAGACGCCACCGGCCGTAGCTCTCGCCGAGGTCGCTGTTGAGGTCGATGCGGGTCACGACCCGAGTCTATGCCCGCTCAGAAGACCGTTCCGACGTCGCGGACGACGATGTCGTCGAGGGCGCGTTCGCCGGCGATGCGGCGCACGGTGGGGTCGATGTGACCCGTCTGCAGCACCGCGTCCCCTTCGTGCGGCCAGCGCAGGCCGGCGTCGTCGCGAGCGGCGTCGTAGACGAAGTGCCCGCGACCCTCACTGACGCCGTAGCCCACCAGTACGGTGCTGCGCATGTCGATCCCGTAGAAGCCGGGAATGGAGGCCTGGATGTCGGTGACCTCGTGTTGCGTCGCGACGGTGACCAGACCGGTCGCCTCGGCCTCCGCGATGTAGGTGACGTCGACGGAGTGCTTGCCGCCGTTGTTGACACCCATCGCACCCGAACCGTCGGTGTAGCCGGGGCCATCTCGTCGCGGAGTTCGGCGAGCGCGTAGTCCCAGTCGATCGGCATCGGGATCTTGTCGATCGGGAAGCCGGCCTTCCGCGCACGGTTGGCGAAGATGCGCGAGGTCGCGTAGTTGGGGCTGTCGACGAGTTCGTCGGGCGCCACGGCCAGGTGCAGCATCTGCGCGACGCGCGGGTAGTGGACGCGGTCCATGCGCGCCCAGTCGAGTTCGTTCGGGAAGTGGGCGTTGAACACCGCTTCGTCGGGTTGCAGCGTCATGCCCTGGTAGACGAGCGACCCGCCGCCGACACCGGCGGCGCACAGGGCCGTCATGTTCTCGCCGACGCACGCCTCGACCAGACCGGTGTAGGGCTCGAAGGCGAGGTGACGACCGAACACCTCGGGGTTCGACCGGTGCCACAGGAACCGCTTGTCGGGGTTGTCGATGCGAAGGAACGACGCGTGACGTGCTGCACTCTCCACCCCCGATGTCTGTGACGTCCCGTTACTGGAGCAACCTCGGGAAACTGGGCGGACGTCGAGGAGCGCGTCAAGATCACGTCCCGACGGGCCGTGAATCAGGCAGTTGCGGCGACCCGCCCGGAACCACGTCGGTTGCGGGCGGTGCCGATCACGCGGCAGATCATGTAGATGACGAACGCGATCGTCGTGATGAACGCCGAGACCGGCACGCCCGGCGCCAGCGCGAGCAGGATGCCGCCGACCGCCGAGATCTCCGCGAAGACCACAGACAGCACCGTGGCGGCGAGCGGCCCGCTGACCACCCGGGCCGCCGCGGCGGCCGGGGTGATGAGCAGTGCCATCACCAGCAGCGCGCCGACAATCTGCACACCGAGTGCGGCGGTGACACCGACGAGCACCGCGAACACGATCGACAATGCGCGCACCGGGACGCCGCGTGCAGCCGCGACCTCCGGGTCGGTGCTGGCGAACAATAGCGGACGGTAGATCACCAGCAGCGTGAGGATCACGACGGCAGCGCACGCGGCGAGCAGGGCGATGCCGGTACCGCCGGGCGCCACGATCTGACCGGTGAGCAGCGAGAAGGCGGCGCCGGTGCGTCCGTCGTAGGCCCACAGCAGCAGGACGGCGAGACCGAGTCCGAAGGCCATCACCACGCCGATGACGGAGTCGCGTTCGCGGGCACGTGTCCCCAGGACCCCGAAGAGGATCGCGGCGATCACGGCACCCGCGACCGCACCGATCCCGACGGAGACCCCGATGATGAGCGCCGCCGCGGCACCGGTGAGCGACAGTTCGGAGGTGCCGTGGACGGAGAACGCCATCTGACGGCTGATGATCAGCGGGCCGATCACGCCGGCGAGCAGACCGAGGATCGCACCGGCGACGAGCGCCTGCTGCACGAAGTCGTACTGCAGGAGTTCGACGGTGGTCTCCACGTCGAACATCCGCCCGAGGGCGTCGGTGAACTTGCTGCTCATTCGTGATCCTCGTGATCGTGGTGGACGCCTTCCCCGGGGCGCAGTCCGCCGGCGCTGCCGAGCGCGTCGATGGCGTCGCCGGTGCCGACGACCACCAGGCGGCCGCGCATCTCGAGCACTTCGACGTCGGTGCGGTAGAGCTCGGAAAGCACCTGCGAGGTCATCACCTCGGCGGGGGTGCCGATGCGGAACTGGCCGTCGACGAGGTACAGCACGCGATCCACCAGCGGCAGGATCGGATTGATCTCGTGGGTGACGAACAGGACGGAGGTGTCGTGGTCGCGGCGGCGGCGGTCGATGAGCGCCGACACCAGGTGCTGGTTGGCGAGATCGAGACTGAGCAGCGGCTCGTCGCACAGGAGTACGCGCGGATCTCCCACGAGCGCCTGCGCGATACGCAGCCGCTGCTGCTCACCACCGGAGAGCGTGCCGATCGGGGCTCCGGCATAGGTCTCTGCGCCGACCTGAGCGATCGCGTCGTCGACCGCGACGCGGCGCCGCCGGCGCGTGCGCAGGCCGGTGCCCCAGCGATGTCCGTCCATGCCGAGGCCCACGAGATCGCGTCCCCGCAGCGGGACGCCCTCGTCGAGAGACTTCTGCTGCGGCACGTATCCGACGTGCGAGTTCCCGGTCCGGACGGCCTGCCCGGCGATGGTCGCGGTTCCGGAGGTGAGCGGGAGCTGGCCGAGCAGCACCTTGAGCAGCGATGTCTTGCCGGCACCGTTCGGTCCGAGCACCGCCAGGAACTCGCCGGGTTCGACGACGAGGTCGAGTCCGTCCCAGAGGACCCGATCGCCGAATGCCAGCCGGGCATCGCGGAGTTCGACTGTGGGCGTGCGGTCGGATGGAGGAGGTGTCACCGGAGTCCGTGTTCTCGATCGGATGGTCAGGAGGCGGTCTCGAGCGCGGCGGCGAGGGTCTCGGCGGTCCGGGCCTGCCACTGAATGTAGTCGACACCTTCGGGCAGGGTTTCGAAAACCTCGACCACGGGGACGCCCGACGACTCTGCTGCCGTGCGCATCTCGCGGCTGATCCGGTCCTCGGTCTGCGGGTTGTAGATCAGGACGCGAACCTGCTTGTCGACCAACAACTGCCGTGTCGCCGCGATCGCCGCCGGGGACGGATCGGTGCCGTTCTCGATGGCGTTGGTGAAGTCCGGGGGAGTGATGTCGTCGAGCGTCGCGGCCGAGACGAGGTAGTGGCCGATCGTCTCGGTCTGGGCGACGGGTGCGTCGCCGTGTGTGTCGGCGAGCTTGTCGACAACATCCGCGACGTAGTGCAGGTTCTCGTGGAAGCCCGCGGCGTTGGCCTCGTAGACGGCGGCGCCGTCGGGGTCGAGTTCGGCGAGCTGCTCGGCGACGGCGTGCGCGACGGCGTCGGCGGTCGCGAGGTCGTACCAGACGTGCTCGTTGATGCCGCCGTGGTCGTGACCCTCGTGCGAGTGCCCGTCGCCGGCGTCGGACACCTCACCGCTCTCGTGCGAGTGGTCCTCGGAAACGGTTGTCTCCGAGTCGCTCTCGATGGCGTCGTCGGTGCCGTCCTCGTCGCCGTGATCGTGTCCGGCGTGCAGATCCGAGTACGCGCCGGATTCGAACAGGGCGAAGGCCTCCACGACTGCAGGCTTGTCCCCGGTGGCGCCGAGGATGTCGTCGACGAAGTGGTCGTAGCCACCGCCGTTGTAGACGACGAGCGAGGCGTCGGAGATCGCCGCGGCGTCGAGGGGGCTGGCCTCGTAGGAGTGCGGGTCGGCGTTCGGTTCGGTGATGAGCGAGCGGACCTCGATGCGGTCTCCGGCCACCGCCTGCGCGATCGACCCCCACACGTTCGTGGAGGCGACGACGCTGATCTCGTCGTCGTCGGCGCCGGAGGTATCGGTGCCGCACGCGGCGAGGGCGGTCGCGCAGGCTACGGCGGCGGCTGCGAGGGCCGTGCGGGAGGACAGTCGCACAGTTCTTCTCCTGAGGATCGGCGGTCTTCGACGAACGGGGTCCGGAACGACCGAGCGACCGACCCAAACGTTATTGGTAACCGTTACCGTTCCACTTTAGCGGACGACACCGAGCCCTCCTACCATCCCTGGGTGGTCGTGACCATGGACACAGGACTACGGTCCTCTCATGTCCAGGTCTCGTCAGCCGCGCCGACAGGCGACCCTGGCGTCGATTGCCGCCGAGTTGAAGATCTCCCGCACCACGGTCTCGAACGCGTACAACCGCCCCGACCAGTTGTCCGCCGAGCTACGCGAACGTGTCCTCGAAGTCGCCAAACGACGCGGATATGCCGGCCCGGATCCGATGGCGCGGTCGCTGCGCACCCGCAAGGCAGGAGCGGTGGGGGTCCTGCTCACCGAAGCGTTGAGCTATTCCTTCCGGGATCCCGCCGCCATGAGTTTCCTGTCGGGACTGTCCGAGGCCTGCGAAGCGGCCGGACAGGGACTACTGCTCATCCCCGCCGGACCGGGCCGGACCGACGACGAGGCCGCACAGGTCGTGCACCGCTCGTCCGTCGACGGCTTCGTCGTCTACTCGGTCCCCGCCGAGGACCCCTATCTCGCTGCCGTGCTCGAACGGCACCTCCCGATCGTCGCGTGCGACCAGCCGCGCGGGCTCGAGAGCACCCCGGTGGTGGGCATCGACGACCGGCGGGCGATGCGCGATCTCGCCGCCCACCTCATCGAACTCGGCCACCGCCAGATCGGCATGTTGTCGATGCGCCTCGGCCGCGAACGGCACGACGGGGTCGTCGACCTGTCGACCCTCGAATCCGGCGCCTTCCACGTGCAGCGCGAACGCATCCGCGGCGTCCAGGACGCCATGAGCGCCGCAGGGCTGGCCCCCGAATCGCTCACCGTCGTCGAGCGCTACACCCACACCGCGGAGGACGGCCTGTCCGCCGCGGCGCAGATCATGCGCATGAACCCGCGGATCACCGCGCTCGTGTGCACCACCGACGTGCTCGCGCTCGGCGCTCTCGCCTGGGCCAATCAGATGGGTCTCGACGTGCCCGGCCACCTGTCGATCACCGGCTTCGACGGCATCGACGAAGCGATCCGCGAAGGCCTCACGACCGTGAGGCAACCGCAGAAGGACAAGGGGCGGCGCGCAGGCGAACTGCTCCTCGCCGCCCCCTCGCACTCCGGTGTACCCGCGCTCGAGACCCTGGGGACCCAGCTGTGGTTCGGTGCCACCTCGGGGCGGGTCGAGAGCGAGTGGTACGCCGAGTGACCGAGCGGCCCCGCTCGTAGCTCAGTGCTGCCGGTCGCCCGTGGCCTTCGCGCCCGACAGCAGCTGGGCGCAGCGCAGCAGACCGATGTGACTGTACGCCTGCGGGTGGTTGCCCAGCGCACGCTCCGCGACGGGGTCGTACTCCTCGCTGAGCAGCCCGGTCGGTCCGGCCGCCGCGACCAGCTGCGCGAACAGCGCCTCGGCGTCGTTGCGCTGCCCGACCAGCAGGTAGGCCGCGACCAGCCACGCCGCGCACAGGTGGAAGCCGCCTTCGGCGCCCGGCAGGCCGTCGTCGCTGTGATAGCGGTAGACGGTCGCGCCGCTGCGCAACTCCCGTTCGGTGGCCTGCACGGTCGCCCGGAACCGCTCGTCCTGCGGGTCGACGAGTCCGGTGAGGCCGATGAACAGGGTGGCCGCGTCGAGATCGGTGCCGTCGTAGGCCGAGGTGAACGACTGGACCTCGTCGTTCCAGCCCTTCTCGGTGACCTCCTCGGCGATCTCGTCGCGCAGCGCCGCCCAGCCCTCGCCGGCGGTCCGGCCGAACTTCTCGGCGAGCGTCAGTGCCCGGTCGACGGTCAGCCACCCCATGACCTTCGAGTACACATGGTGGCGGGGTGCGTGGCGGATCTCCCAGATGCCGTGGTCCGGTTCGAACCAGCGCCGTTCGACCGCGGTGACCATCGAGCAGACGAGTTCCCAGTCCCGGTCGGTGAGGGCACGGTCGTGGGACACGCCGCGCGACTCGCGGCTGTGCGCGAGGTCGGCGATCAGGTCGACGATCGGGCCGAAGACGTCGAGTTGCACCTGCTGGTTCGCCGCGTTGCCGACCCGCACGGGCCGCGAACCGGCGTATCCGGGAAGCGAGTCGATCACGGCCTCGGGCGGCAGCGGTCCGCCGGCGAGCGTGTACAGCGGGTGCAGACGTTCGGGGCCCGGCACGGTCTCGAGGACGCGGTGGACCCAGTCGAGATAGTTCTCGGCCTCCTCGAGGGATCCGACCCGCACGAGCGCCTGCGCCGTGAGCGCGGCGTCGCGCAGCCAGCAGTAGCGGTAGTCCCAGTTGCGGACACCGCCGATCTCCTCGGGGAGCGAGGTGGTCGCCGCGGCGAGGATCGAGCCCGTCGGACCGTGGACCAGCCCCCGCAGGGTGAGCGCCGAACGCTTCATGAGATCGGGCTTGAGCGGCGGCAGCTCGAGCTGGGACGCCCACGTGTGCCAGTAGGCCTCGGACTGTGCCCGACGCTCGACCTCCGGCACCGGGTGCTCATCGAGATCGTCGGTGCCGCAGCGGAGTTCGAGGATGATGTCGTTCTCGGTGGGGTTGACCACGGCGTGGGCCGTCTGGTGCACGCCGTCCGTGGTGATGTCCCACCGCACGCCGGGGGAGCGCAGGACGTAGGGCTCATTGAAGCCCATGACGCGGATGCCGTCGTCCTCGACCTCGAGGGTGACCTGTCCCTGTCCGAACTCCGGTCGCGGGGCGAAGGTCACCACCGCGCTCGCGCGCCCGGTGATCACGCGCGTGAGGTCGGTACGGCCGGCCTCGACGTCGTGCGGGAGGTAGTCGATCACCGCGAGCGACGCCCACCGGGTCACCACCGTCATCGTCGAGTCGACGTAGCGCTGGCTGAGCGGCAGTGCCTGGCGGGTCGGGCCGATGGTGAAGTGACCGGCTGCGTCACCGCCGAGGAGATGGGCGAACACCGCCGCGGAATCGGGTTCGGGGTGGCACAGCCAGGTGATCGTGCCGTCGGGGGTGACGAGTGCCTTCGAGCGGGGGCTCGCGAGCATGGTCAGGCGTTCGATCGGCGCGACGTGGGCGCCGGACAACCAGGTGCGACGTTCCTCGAGCAGGAACGCGAGTGCGGCGATGACCTCTTCGCTGGTGCGGACGCGGTACTCGGCGGCGGTGTCGCCGTCGCCGATCTTCACCCCGACGTCCGGGCCCTGCAGCGAACGGAAGGCCTTCTCGTCGGTCACGTCGTCGCCGAAGAAGACCGCCGCGCTGGCGGCTTCCTGGTGGCGGATGACGTCGAGCGCCTTGCCCTTGTCGGTGGGCACCACGGACAACTCGATGACTGCCTTGCCCTCGGTGACCTGCACACCGGGCTGGAGCGCGAGGCCGCTGCGCACGAGATCGAGGGCCTGCTCGGCATCGGCGGGAGAGGCGTTGCGCACGTGCAGCGCGGCGCTCGCGGGCTTGGCCTCCACCTGCACGCCGTCGAACCGGGATGCCACCGAGTGCAGTCCCTCGACGATCGTGGCGAGGAGGTCCCTCGCGTCGGGATCGATCTCGTGGACGAATCCGATGTCGAACTCGGAGCCGTGGCTGCCGACGAGTTTGACCTCGACCGGCAGACGCGACAGAGCGGCGAGATCCTTGAGAGCGCGTCCCGAGATGACGGCAGCGGCCGTCGACGGCAGAGCGGCGAGGCCCCGCAGCGCCCGCACCGCATCGTCGTGCGGGTAGGCCTTCTCGGGATCGCTCACGATGGGGGAGATGGTGCCGTCGTAGTCGGTCGCCACGAGCAGGCGGGGCGTCCGCGCGACAGCCACCAGAGCACGTCGAAGGTCAATCGGAAGATCGTGGGCACTCACCTGCTCCACGTTAGGTCAGAGTGGGGCACGAATCCGACCCGGTGGGTATTGCGACCACGTGTTTCCGGTTACAGGAAGCGGCGCATCGGACGTCGGGCTTCCGGCGCGAGCGCCGCGGGGCTTCCGGCGCGAGCGCCGCGGGGCTTCGGACGCGAGCGCCGTCAGGCTTCCGACGCGACCGTCTTCGGCACGCGCGAGCCGTCGCCGAGCAGCAGCTCCACCGTCAGTTCGAGCCGGCGGGCGACATCGGTGGCCGACGAACGGCGCGTGAGCCAGGCGACGAGATTCGACAGCCACACGTCGCTGATGACGCGTGCGATGGCGAGTTCTTCCTCGGTGGGCTCGCCGTCGTTCATGGCCCGTGCGAACAGTCGGTCCATGAGGGTGCCCACCTGGTCGACCTCGGCGGCGGCGGAAGCGTCGGCGAACATGAACGCCCGTGTCATGGCCTCGGTGAGCAGGGGATCGCGCTGCATGGCCTTGGTGATCAGGCCCAGGATGAGGTGCATGCGCTCGAGGGGGCTGTGGCCGGGTGGGATCCGGCCCTTGCCTTCGATGCGGGCGAATTCACGGCCGAGGGCGGAGACCAGCAGGTGGACCTTGGACGGGAAGTATCGGTAGAGGGTGCCGACCGCGACGTCCGCGCGTTCTGCCACCGCCCGCATCTGCACGGCCTCGTAACCACCCTTCGACGCGAGCGCCAGGGTGGCGTCGAGAATCCGCTTGCGCCGTTCCTTCTGGGCATTGGAACTGAGATCGTCCTCGGTGAGGGCGGTCAGAGTTCCGTGTCCGTTGGCACGGGAGCGGGACGGGGTGGCCATAGATTCGTTTCCTCACGCCTTGACTCTGAATCGGTGCCATATTAGAACACGTTCTAGCAATGATGTCATTCGGAAGGGCGGAAACCGCTGTGAGTATCGCCACGACCGAGGAGCAGCGGGCCGTTCAGGCATCTGTCCAGGCCTGGTCACGTGCCGTAGACCCCATGTCGACGATACGTCGCGCAAGCGACGCGACGTGGCGCGACGGCTGGTCCTCCCTCGCAGAACTCGGAGTCTTCGGCGTCGCCGTCCCGGAGGAGGCGGGCGGCCTCGGCGCGACCACCGTGGACCTGGCCGTCATGCTCGAGCAGGCCGCCTACGAACTCGCACCGGGCCCGATCCTGACCACCGTCGTGGCCGCCCTCGTGTTCGGCCGTGCCGGTGAGACCGTCGCCAAGACGACGGAACGGCTCGCCGAGGGTGAGGTCCCCACCGCGCTCGCTCTCGACTCGGCCGTGACCGCGGAGCCGGCGGGTGACGGAGTCCTGCTGCGCGGTGAGGCCGGACCGGCCGTGGGTGCCGAAGCCGGGGTCGCCGTGCTCGTCCGTGTCGCGGGTGAAGGTGATCCGGCCGTCGAGAGCTGGGCGCTCGTCGAGGCCGATGATCCGGGTCTGCACATCGAACCGCTCGAGACCATCGACGCCTCCCGCGCGGTGGCCCGCGTCCGCCTCGACGACGCGACGGTCCCGGTCGATCGGGTCGCGACCGTCCCGGCCGGCTTCGTGCGCGACCTGACCGCCGGCCTCGCCGCCGCGGAGCTGGCCGGTCTCGCCGGCTGGGCGCTGACCACCGCCGTCGAGTACGCGAAGATCCGCGAACAGTTCGGAAAACCGATCGGTTCGTTCCAGGCCGTCAAACACATCTGCGCCGAAATGCTCTGCCGCACCGAGAAGATCCGGGCCGTGGCCTGGGATGCGGCGGTCACCGTCGACGCGCAGCCCGACGAACTGCCGATCGCGGCGGCGGCCGCCGCAGCGATCGCACTCGATGCCGCGGTGCAGACCGCCAAGGACGCGATCCAGGTGCTCGGCGGCATCGGGTTCACATGGGAACACGACGCACACTTCTATCTCCGCCGTGCGGTCGCCACCCGCCAGGTGCTCGGCGGTTCCGCCGCGTGGCGCTCGCGGCTGACGACCCTGGTCCGCGACGGCGCGCGCCGTCACCTCGGTATCGACCTGTCCGATCACGAGGAGAAACGCGCGCGGATCCGTGCGGAGGTCGAGAAGATCGCCGCCGCACCCGAATCCGAGCGCCGTGTCGCCCTCGCCGAATCGGGCCTGCTCGCGCCGCACTGGCCGCCGCCCTACGGTCGCGGAGCCGACGCCGCCGAACAGCTCGTCGTCCAGGAGGAGCTCGCCGCCGCCGGCATCGAACGTCCCGACCTCGTGATCGGCTGGTGGGCGATTCCGACCGTCCTCGCACACGGAACACTCGAGCAGATCGAGCGTTTCGTGATGCCCACCCTGCGCGGCGATGTGGTCTGGTGTCAGCTGTTCTCCGAACCCGGCGCCGGCTCGGACCTCGCGGCGCTGCGCACGAGTGCCGAGAAGGCCGACGGCGGATGGGTGCTGCGCGGACAGAAGGTGTGGACCTCGCTCGCACAGCAGGCGGACTGGGCGATCTGTCTCGCCCGCACCGACCGCGACGTCCCCAAGCACAAGGGCATCACCTACTTCCTCGTCGACATGAAGTCGGCGGGCATCACGATCTCGCCGCTGCGCGAGATCACCGGCGACGCGTTGTTCAACGAGGTCTTCCTCGATTCGGTCTTCGTGCCGGACGCCTGCGTGG
The DNA here is from genome assembly GCF_001665495.1 of Rhodococcus sp. 852002-51564_SCH6189132-a. Lineage (NCBI taxonomy): Bacteria > Bacillati > Actinomycetota > Actinomycetes > Mycobacteriales > Nocardiaceae > Rhodococcus > Rhodococcus sp. 852002-51564_SCH6189132-a. Next base: position 122,584 of record NZ_LZMJ01000013.1, on the reverse strand, counting down.
TGGGCAATCTCGGCGACGGCTGGAAGCTGGCCCGCACGACCCTCGCCAACGAACGCGTCGCAATGGGGGGCAAATCGTCGCTGGGGCCGCGCATCGAGGAACTGCTCGAACTGTCGACCCCCGGCGATCCCGTCGCCGAGGACCGCATCGCGACGCAGATCGGGGAGGCGACGGTCGGTTCGCTCCTCGATCTGCGGGCGACCCTCGCGCAGCTCGAAGGGCAGGATCCGGGCGCCGCGTCCAGCGTCCGCAAGCTCATCGGTGTGCGGCAGCGGCAGGACACCGCCGAGCTCGCCATGGATCTCGCGGGCGAGGCCGGCTGGGTGGAAGGTCCGCTCACCCGGGAGTTCCTCAACACCCGGTGCCTGACGATCGCCGGCGGAACCGAGCAGATCCTGCTCACCATGGCGGCCGAGCGGCTCCTGGGCCTGCCGCGCGATTGAGCGGTCCTTCCGCAGGGCGCCGGGGAGTGCTACAACTAGAACACGTTCTATTCGAAGGTGGGTGACGGTGGACTTCACACGTGACGAGACACAGGAGGAAATCGCCGGTGTGGCGGCCGGTCTCCTGAAACGCGGCCTCACCGACGACGCGTTGTGGGCCGCGCTGGCCGACGCCGACCTGCTCTCGCTCGCTCTGCCGGAGCGTCTCGGCGGGTCGGGCCTCGGGCTCGGCGAGGTCGCCACCGTGCTCACCGAGATCGGACGCGGAGCCGCGCAGACCCCGGCCCTGGTCACCCTCGGCCTGGGCGTGCTGCCGATCCTCGCGCTCGCCTCCGAACAGCAACAGGACGACCTGCTCGCCGGCGTCGCCGAAGGAGCCGTGCTCACGGCCGCGCTCGGCGAACCGGGGCGCGCCTTCCCGGAGCAACCGGCCGCCACGGCGGTCGCCACCGACGGGGGCCACGCGGTCACCGGTTCGTTCGTCGCCGTGCCCTACGCCGATCGGGCACGCGTGGTGCTGCTGCCCACCGACGCAGGCGTGGTCGCGGTGGCTCCCGACGCCGTGGGCATGACCCTGCGTTCGAGCCCCACCTCGACCGGCTCTCCCGAGTTCTCGGTGCGCGCCGACGGCGCCGTGGGTGTCCTGCTCGCCGAATCCGGCACCGACGCTGTGGCGATGCTCCACCGGATCGCGCTCGCCGCCGTGGCGGCCTTCGCCGACGGACTGCTCTCCGGGGCAACCGAACTCACGGCGAAGCACGTCAGCGAGCGGCACCAGTTCGGCAAGCCGCTCGCGACCTTCCAGGCCGTCGCACAGCAGATCGCCGACGTCTACGTCACCGCCCGCACCCTGCACGTCGCGGCGCTGTCGTCGGTCTGGCGCCTGGCCGAAGGTCTCGACGCCGCGGACGATCTCGACATCACCGCCTACTGGATCGCCGCCGAACTGCCGCCGGCCATGCGGGTGCTGCACCACCTGCACGGCGGCGTGGGTGTGGACGAGACCTATCCGCTGCACAAGTACTCGTCGACCGCCAAGGACCTCGCCCGGTTGCTCGGCGGCGCCTCGTACCGACTCGACCTCGTGGGGGCCCGGTGTTCATCGATCTGACCGACGACCAGCGCGCACTGCAAGCCGAACTGCGGCGATACTTCAGCAGCCTCGTCTCACCCGAGGAGGCTGCGATCATGCGCACGGAGCGGCACGGCCCCACCTATCGCGAGGTCGTGCGTCGCATGGGCAAGGACGGTTGGCTCGGCGTGGGCTGGCCCGTCGAGTTCGGCGGCCGCGGCTTCGGCGACGTGGAACAGCAGATCTTCGCCAACGAGGCCGTCCGCGCCGACGTGCCGTTGCCGAGCGTCACCCTGCAGACCGTCGGCCCGACCCTGCAGGTCTACGGGACCGACGAACAGAAGCGGAAGTTCCTGCCCGCCATCCTCGCCGGCGAGGTGCACTTCGCCATCGGCTACTCCGAACCCGAGGCCGGTACCGACCTCGCCGCCCTGCGCACCACCGCCGTCCGCGACGGCGACCACTACATCGTCAACGGACAGAAGATCTTCACCACCGGCGGGCACGACGCCGACTACATCTGGCTCGCCGTCCGCACCGGCCCCGCCGACTCGCGTCACCGCGGCATCTCCGTGCTCATCGTCGACACCAAGGATCCCGGCTTCAGCTGGACGCCGATCATCACGTGCGACGGTGCCCACCACGTCAACGCCACCTACTACAGCGACGTACGCGTTCCCGTCGAGATGCTCGTCGGCGAGGAGAACAAGGGCTGGAAGCTCATCACCACCCAACTCAACCACGAACGCGTCATGCTCGGCCCGGCCGGTCGCGTCGCCGGCATCTACGACCGGCTCGTCGAATGGGTCCGCGCCCACGAACTCCGGGACCGCCCCGAGGTGCGACGCGCACTCGGCGAGATCCACGCGACCTGGCGACTCAACGAACTGCTCAACTGGCAGGTCGCGGCGAGCAGCAACGACGCCGTCGACATCGCCGATGCCTCGGCGACCAAGGTATTCGCCACCGAGCGGATCCAGCGCGTCGGGCGCCTCGCCGAGGAGATCGTCGGTGCCTTCGGCGATCCGGCCGACGACGACACCGCCGATCTGCTCCGCTGGCTCGACATGATGGCCAAACGCAATGTCGTCATCACCTTCGGCGGTGGCGTCAACGAGGTGATGCGCGAACTGATCGCCACCGCCGGTCTGGGCATGCCGCGGGTCCCGCGGTGAGGCAGGAGAATTCGGTGACACGAGATTCGGTGACACAAGGTTCGGTGACACGAGATGTTCGGGGGAGGATCCCCGAGGAGATCCTGCAGGCTGCCGAGAAGGTCCGCGGCGACGGCCCGTCCGCGCCGCGACCCGGCCGCGATCCGGTGAACATGCCGATGATCCGCAACTGGCTCGAGGCGATCGGCGACGACAACCCGATCTACACCGACGAGACCGCGGCGATCGCAGCCGGTCACGGTGGTCTCGTGGCCCCGCCAGCGATGGCGCAGGTGTGGACGATGCGCGGCCTCGGCGCCGAACGCGAGAAGGACGACCCGCTCGGCCGGATGACGCAGATCCTCGACGACGCCGGCTACACCTCGGTGGTCGCCACCAACTGCGACCAGATCTACCACCGCTACCTGCGCCACGGCGAGCAGGTGACGATCGAATCCACCCTCGAGGACGTCGTCGGACCGAAGCGGACCGGGCTCGGAGAGGGATGGTTCTTCACCACCCGCAACCTGTGGAAGGTCGGCGACGAGGTCGTCGCCGAGATGCTCTTCCGCATCCTGAAGTTCGCACCGCCGTCGAAGGACGAGCGCGCGGAGACGTCGGAAGACCGGCCCACATCCGCGGTACCCGACGATCTCGACCCCACGCGGATGCTCCGCCCGTCCGTCTCCCGCGACACGCAATTCTTCTGGGACGGCGTGGCCACCCACGAACTGCGCATCCAGCGACGCCCCGACGGCACCCTGCAGCACCCACCCGTCCCGGCGCTCTGGCTCGACAAGTCGGAAACCACCGACTACGTCGTATCCTCCGGTCGCGGAACGGTGTTCAGCTTCGTCGTCCACCACGCTCCCAAGGTGCCGGGGCGGCAGGTGCCCTTCGTCGTCGCGCTCGTCGAACTCGACGAGGGTGTCCGGATGCTCGGTGAACTCCGCGACGTCGACCCTGGACAGGTACGCATCGGGATGCCGGTCGAGGTCACCTTCCTCGACTTCCCCGGCGACGACGAGACCGGCGGGCAGCCGTGGACGCTGTACGCCTGGAAGCCGATCGAGGAGGACGTGTGAGCACCCCGACCGTCACGACGGGCGAGAGCCTGCCCTCCCTCGAGATCCACGCCGATCCCACCTTCATCGTGTCGACGGCCCTGGCCACACGCGACTTCCAGGACGTGCACCACGACCGCGACAAGGCACAGCAGCGCGGATCGAAGGACATCTTCGTCAACATCCTCACCGACACCGGCCTCGTGCAGCGCTACGTCACCGACTGGGCCGGCCCCCGCGCGGTGGTGAAGTCGATCTCGCTGAGACTGGGTGTGCCCTGGTACGCCTACGACACCCTGACCCTCTCGGGCACCGTCGCGTCCGTCGAGGACGGACTGGTCACCGTCGACATCACCGGCACCAACAGTCTGGGCAAACACATCACGGCCACAGCCACTTTCGTGATCGGAGGCACCGCATGAGCGGCCTGTCGGGTGCAGCGGCGATCGTCGGCATCGGCGCGACCGACTTCTCGAAGGACTCCGGCCGCAGCGAACTCCGCCTCGCGGCCGAAGCGGTGTGCGCCGCCCTCGACGACGCGGGACTGACCCCGGCCGACGTCGACGGTCTGGTCTCGTTCACGATGGACACCAACACCGAAGTGGCCGTGGCCCGTTCGGTGGGCATTCCGCACCTGAAGTTCTTCTCCCGCATCCACTACGGCGGCGGTGCGGCGTGCGCGACGGTGCAGCAGGCGGCGATGGCCGTCGCGACCGGCGTGGCCGACGTGGTGGTCGCGTACCGGGCGTTCAACGAGCGGTCCGGCGCGCGGTACGGGCAGGTCAACACTGCCCTTGCCGCGCAGGTGAATTCGTCGGGCACCGACAACGCGTTCTCCTACCCGCACGGGCTGAGCACACCGGCCTCGTTCGTCGCGATGGTCGCGCAACGCTACATGCACGTCTCCGGTGCGACGAGCGCCGACTTCGGCGCCGTGGCGGTCGCGGATCGGGCGCACGCCGCCACGAATCCGAAGGCGTTCTTCCACGGCAAGCCGATCACGCTCGAGGACCACCAGAACTCGCGGTGGATCGCCGAGCCGCTGCACCTGCTCGACTGCTGCCAGGAATCGGACGGCGGCGTCGCGATCGTCGTCACCAGCGCCGAGCGGGCGAAGGACCTGAAGCAGACCCCGGCGATGATCGCGGCCGCGGCGCAGGGGAGCGGACCCGATCAGTACATCATGACCAGCTACTACCGGGACGGGCTCACAGGCCTGCCGGAGATGGGCATCGTCGGCGACCAGTTGTGGGAGCAGGCGGGCATCGGGCCGCAGGACATCGCCACGGCCGTGCTCTACGACCACTTCACCCCGTACGTGCTCATGCAGCTCGAAGAACTCGGTTTCTGCGGCCGCGGTGAGGCCAAGGACTTCGTCGCCGACGGCATCCAGGTGGGCGGACGGCTACCGATCAACACGCACGGCGGTCAGCTGGGCGAGGCCTACATCCACGGCATGAACGGCATCGCGGAGGGCGTACGGCAGATCCGCGGCACGGCCGTCAACCAGGTCGACGACGTCGACCACGTCCTGGTCACGGCAGGAACAGGAGTTCCGACCTCAGGGCTGGTGCTGTCGCGGTCCTGACGCCGTTTCCCTCCCAGGGGACCGCAGGCCTGCCTACTATGAAGGCCCACACTCCGGTGATATCCCCGTGGGAGGACCCATGTCGGTCACGGACGGACATGTCGTGCATCCGACTCGCGAACAGCGGGTCCAGAACGGTCTCGCCGCTCGGAGGGGCACTCCCGTCGAGTCGCTGGCCGATCTCGGGGAGTCGTCCCGGGATCCGATCGCGCTGCTCGAGAGTCAGGCGCAGTCGCGCGTCCCCCAGCTCGTTCCGGTCCGGTACGGTCGCATGGCGACGTCGGTGTTCGCGTTCTTCCGCGGTGCTGCACTGGTGATGGCCGACGATCTGTCGCGCACATCCGACAGTGGTCTGCACACACAGCTGTGCGGCGACGCCCACGCGAGCAATTTCGGCCTGTTCGCGACTCCGGAACGGAGAACGGCCTTCGACGTCAACGACTTCGACGAAACCTATCCGGGGCCGTTCGAATGGGACGTCAAGCGCCTGGTCGCAAGCCTCGAGATCGCCGGTCGCGACAACGGGTTCACCGCGAAGGAACGCCGGAAGATCACCCGGGCATGTGCCGCAGAGTACCGCGAGACGATCTGTAGGCAAGCTCAACTCGGAAATCTGGCCGTGCGGTACTCCCACCTCGATCCCACGACCGAGATAGCGGAGTTGGGTGGCCTGCTGGATGCGAAGATGGAGAAACGCACGCGGAAAGCGCTCGACAAGGCCTCGCGCCGCGACAGCCTCCAGGCACTGGAGAAGCTGACCACCATCATCGACGGTCACCGCCGGATCATCAGCGATCCGCCGCTCATCGTGCCCGTCGAAGAGGTCTTCGCCGACCTCGACGCCGAGGCGATCTACGACGAGTTGTACGGCCGTGTCCATTCGTACCGGGCGACACTACAGTGGGACCGCCGAGTCCTCCTCGAACAGTTCGAACTGGTCCAGGCCGCGCGGAAGGTCGTCGGAGTGGGCAGTGTCGGCACGCGGGCGTGGATCCTCCTGCTGCGCGGTGCGGACGACGACGATCCGTTGTTCCTGCAGGCGAAGGAGGCCCAGCGTTCGGTGCTGTCGTACTACGTCGACGGTCCGACCTTCCGGAACGAGGGCGAACGGGTCGTCGACGGTCAGCGGCTGATGCAGTCGGCGAGCGACATCTTCCTCGGCTGGCAGCAGGGCGCCGGGGCCGACGGGGTGAACCGGGATTTCTATATCCGTCAGCTCCGCGACGGCAAGGGTTCGGCGGTGATCGAGGAGATGGTGCCCAAGGGCCTGAAGCTCTACGGCCGACTCTGCGGCCGAGTCCTCGCCTTCGCCCATGCGCGGGCCGGCGACCGGATCGCACTGGCGGCCTATCTCGGCACGGACGAGGAGTTCGACGAGGCGGTCTCGTCGTTCGCGGTGGCCTACGCGGACCGCAACGAACGCGACCTGCAGGCGCTGCACGACGCCATCGAACAGGGACGGGTGAAGGCCCGGACCGGGCTCTGATCCCCGTCTGATTCGTGCCTGCTCCCCGGGCATGTCCGCTGTCCGGGAATCACCCATCCGTCCTTTCGCTCGGCGCGGTACAAGGGAGGCGATCACGCGCCGACGGAAGGACGTCATGATGGGTTTCGAGGGCAGGGTCGCATTCGTGACGGGAGCGGCGCGGGGCCAAGGACGCTCGCACGCCGTCGCATTCGCCGAGGCAGGCGCCGACGTGGTCGTCTGCGACCGGTGTTCCGACTCACCGGTGGTGGGATATCCGCTGGCGACCGAGGAGGACCTCGCGGAGACGGTGCAACTCGTCGAGGCGACCGGTCGCCGCGCCGTCTCTGCGACACTCGACACCGCCGACCGTCCGGCGATGGACGCGCTGGTGGCTCGTGCCCACGCCGAACTCGGGCGGATCGACATCGGGGTCGCCAATGCCGGGGTGTCGGTCGCGGCACCGGTGTACCGCATGCCGCAGGAGATGTGGGACGAAGCGATCGCGTCCAATCTCACCGGGGTGTTCAACACCGTCGCCGCGGTCACGCCGGGGATGATCGAACGCGGCTACGGTCGTATCGTCACGGTGTCGTCGATGCTCGGCCGAGCGGGCAACACCAACATGGCCGCGTATGCGGCGTCGAAGTGGGGCGTGATCGGCCTGACGAAGAGCGCGGCCCTGGACCTCGCGCAGAACGGCATCACCGTCAACGCCGTCGCCCCGGGCAACATCTCCACGCCGATGATCCACAACGACGCGCTCTACGGGATGCTGCGGCCCGACCTCGAATATCCGACCGCCGACGATGTCGCTCCGGTGTTCACCTCCCTGCACGCACAACCGGTGCCGTGGCTCGACCCGGCCGAGGTCACCCGTGCGGTTCTGTTCTTCGCCGACGAGGCGTCCGCACACATCTCCGGCACCGTGCTGCCGATCGACGCCGGCAACGCCGCCCGGGTGACGGGCTGAGCGATCCTCCCGGCGGAGCGATGAGAAAACCCGTCGAACCGTGTCGGTCTCTTCGTGCACACTGTGCTCACCACCACAGTCAGGGGAGAAACTGATGGCCGACGCCATAGTTGCAGAAGGACTGATCAAGACATACGGGCAGCTCAGAGCGCTCGACGGGGTAGATCTGCGAGTGCCGGAGGGGACGGTCACCGCGCTGCTCGGGCCCAATGGGGCCGGAAAGACCACCACGGTGCGGGTGTTGACGACACTGCTCGTCCCCGATGCCGGTCGCGCCGAAGTGGCGGGATACGACGTCCTCACCGAGGCGCGAAAGCTCCGCTCCAGGATCGGAGCATCGGGGCAGTACGCGGCGGTCGACGAATATCTCACAGGCTTCGAGAACCTCGAGATGGTCGGCCGGCTGTACCACCTCGGCGCCAAACGCAGTCGCCTCCGGGCACGCGAGTTGCTCGAACAGTTCGATCTCGAAGAAGCGGGCGATCGCCCGGTCAAGGGTTATTCGGGCGGTATGCGACGCCGCCTCGACCTCGCCGGTGCGCTCGTCGCCGATCCTCCGGTGCTGTTCCTCGACGAACCCACGACGGGTCTCGATCCGCGGGCCCGCCTCGGGTTGTGGGACGTCATCGACACCCTCGTGCAACGCGGCACGACGCTGCTGCTGACGACGCAGTACATGGACGAGGCCGAACGCCTCGCCGACGACATCGTCGTGATCGATCGGGGCGCGGTCATCGCCCGCGGCACGGCCGACGAGCTCAAGAGCCGCGTCGGTGGCGAACGCATCGAACTCGCCGTGACCGACACCGATCAGCGCGACCGCGCGGTTCGCGAGCTCGAATCGGTGGCGTCCGGGGAGGTCAGGGTCGAGCGCAGTACCGGCCGCATCACCGTGCCGGTCAGCGGCGACTCGGTCGGCGGAACCGACGGGCTCGTGATGGCGCTCGGGAAGCTGTCGGCCGCGGGCATCCGGGTCTCCGACGTCGCATTGCGGAAACCGACCCTCGACGACGTGTTCCTCACGCTCACCGGTCGCGGCACGGACGAGAAGGTCGAGGAGGCGGTGTCGTGAACACACTCGAGATGGTCGCATCCGACGGCCTGACCATTGCCAAGCGCAACATGATCAAGATCAAGCGTGTGCCGGATCTGCTGGTCTTCACGACGCTGTCGCCGATCATGTTCGTGCTGCTCTTCGCATACGTCTTCGGCAGCGCGATCGACGTTCCCGGCGTCTCGTACCGGGAGTTCCTCATCGCAGGCATCTTCACCCAGACGGTCATCTTCGGATCCACCTGGACGGGCCTCGGGATGGTCGAAGACCTGCAGAAGGGCATCATCGACCGGTTCCGGTCGCTGCCGATGGCCCCGTCCGCGGTGCTCATCGGACGCACCAGCACCGACGTGCTGATCAATGTGCTCAGCCTCGTGGTGATGTCGTTGACCGGTCTTCTCGTGGGGTGGCGGATCAACACCTCGGTCGGTGAGGCGCTCGCCGGCTACCTGTTGCTGTTGTTGTTCGCCTACGCCCTGTCGTGGGTGATGGCCGTGATCGGCATGTGGATCCGCACGCCCGAGGTCTTCAACAACGCGAGCTTCATGGTGATCTTCCCGCTGTCGTTCATCGCCAACACGTTCGTCGACCCGTCGTCGATGCCGACGGTGCTGCGCGTCATCGCCGAGTGGAATCCCATCTCGGCCGTCACGCAGGCGGTCCGCGAACTGTTCGGCAACACCAATCCCATGGTGCCGCCCCCCGACGTGTGGCCCCTGCAGAATCCGGTCCTCGCGTCGCTGATGTGGACAGCGTTGATGCTGATCGTGTTCGTGCCGTTCGCGATCCGCAGGTACCAGAAGGCCGTCAGCCGCTGACCGTCGGCGTCCGGCCGGCGGGTGGGTTCATCCCGGGTAGGGCGCGTACTGGCGCTGACGCAACAGCGTCGCCAGGTGCACGGCGTTGCGGGCGACGGATTCGGTGGTCGAGCGCACCGCTTCGGGGATCTCGTCGAGATCCTTGAAGTCGGTGCCCGACATCGCCTCGCCGTTCCAGTAGGTCGAGCCCTGCGCGGGGATCGAGAAACCGATGTCGTTGAGGCTCTGGAACAGGTCGGCGACGATCTTGTGCGCGCCGTCCTCGTTGCCGACGACTGCGGCGATCCCGACCTTGCCCACCATGCGTGGACGGTTCTCGTCGTCGGTGTTCGACAGTTCGGCATCGAGCCGCTCGAGGACGCGCTGGGCGACGCTCGACATGTGTCCCACCCAGGTCGGTGTGGCGACGAGCAGGATGTCGGCCGAGACGATGCGCTCGACGATCTCCGGCCATTGATCCCCATCGCCCATGTCGGCTTCGACACCGGGCTTGACGTCGAAGTCGACGACCCGGACGGTTTCGACGCTGACGTCGTGCTTCGACAGTGCGTCGAACACGTGCGCCACCATCTTGTCGGTGCTGGACTCGGCGGGGGACGGCTTGAGCGTGCAGTTCAGGGCCACGGCGTGCAGTGCTGTCATGTGCCCGGGATACCCGAGCTACACCACGACAATCACCTACAACACGACAGTCAGCGACCGCGTGCGGCCGCCCAACTGTCGATCGCCGCCGAGAACTCGAACGAGATGGGCAGCAGCGCCACCTGGTCGGCCGGGCCGGGCTGCAGCGGGCCGAGTTCCTCGAGACTGTGGTTGGCGGTGGTGAAGTGCTCGAACTGCAGGTGGGTGTGGGCGAGGGCGTTTCGCAGCGGCTCGACCTGCGCGCAGTTGATGTTCAGGTCCTTGTCGGAACAGGTGAGCAGCACCGGGGTGTCGGCCGCCAGCTCCGCGGCGAGCTCAACCGGGTCGAGCTGGTCGGACTCGAAGAGGAACTTCGCGTTCGCGGGGTTCATGCCGAACTGCGCGAGGATCGGGTGCAGATCGGTGGGGAAGGCCCCGGTCGTCCGCAGCGACTCGACGGCACGCGGCAGGTCGGCCCGGACCGCCTCGCCGTCGGGGCCGAGCTGTCCGGAATCCACCACGGCATTCAGCTGGGCGGTCAGCAGGTCCAGGTAGCGCATCGGCAGCGGAGCGAGAAGTGCGAAGCCGCTTCCGATACCGCGATCGGCGAGTGCGAGCGCGGTCAGTGCACCCTCGCTGTGTCCGAGGACGAGGATCTCCTCGGGGGAGACTCCGGTGTGTTCAGCGAGCAGACGCACCGCGGCTTCGGCGTGGTCGACCTGCTCGGTGAAGCCGTACTCGCCGATGGTCTCGACCGTGTAGGACCCGAGGCCCGTCTCACCGGCCCCGATCTTGTCGAAGCGCAGGCTCGCGATGCCGTGGGCGGCGAGTGCGTCCGCGGTGCGCACCAGGGTGTCGGCCGCCCAGCCGGGCTGGTTGCCGTTGCGATCGGTGGTGCCGCTGCCCGGGAGCAGCAGTGCGGCGGCCACCGCGGCTCCGTCCGGGTTGCGGAGGCTGCCGTGGAAGGTGGTGCCGTCGGCCTCGAAGGTCACCGGGGCGTCGGTGCCGTTCGACACGGCGACCGAACCCGTGTCGGGAAGGGCCACCGCGGTTCCCGCGAGTGTCACACCTCCCGCGAGAACCAGCACGGGCACAGCAGCAGCACCGATCCACCTTCGCACGTTCCGCATGGTGCGAACCCTAGCAAAGGACTGCGCTGTGCCCGTGGTGAGCGAGGACGCCCGTGGGAGATCAGGGGAGCAGGGTGTCGATGAAGGTGTTGCTGAAGACCCGATGCGGATCGAGACGGTTGTAGACCGCGCGAGCCGAATCCCAGTTCTCGTCCGAGGGAACACCTTCCCGGTAGGTGTCGGGCAGGCCCTGCGTCAGGATCTGCTCGTCGGTGTACGGCAGGTCGGGACCGAACGCCCAGCCCTTCGACCATTCCGGCCGGAAGGTCGAGTCGCTTCCGTTGTACCGCTGCCGCATCCACTGCTCCATCTCCCGGTAGAAGGCGAACATGCCGGGAGTTCCCGGGACACCGAGAACGTTGAGCCAGATGGCGGTGTCCCATTCCGGGTGGTCGGGACGCGGGCGGGTCGACGCGATCGTCGGCGGTCCCGCCGACGGGACGAGGACGTCCTCCGGCCGATCCAGTCCGCAGCACCGGATTTCGACCGGACCGTTGAGAGGGAACTGTCCCAGGCTGCGGTAGTGCTCGATGCGCTCGGAGAACCAGTGCGCGAAGTCGTGGATCACGTTGGCGATGTTGGCGCGGTTCGTGAGCACCGCACCGCCCCCCTCGGTCAGTCGCAGGGTGGTCGCCTTGATGTAGAACTGCAGATCCTTCGACCAGCCCCAGATGTCGGACGATCCCGTCGCTGCGAGACCGGCCACGGTCACGCCGTAATAGGTCTGACCGAAAGCCGGTGCGATCGAAGTGTTCCCGGCCGTGATGTGCCCCAGCAGGTCGGTGATCGGTTCGGGCACGTTGTCGGAGAACGGGTAGTTGTACGGCCCGGTCACCTCCCGCGAGGTGGCCGGCTTCTCCGGTGCGAGCGACCACACCTTCATCCACGGACGTTCCGTGAACGGATACCAGATCGCCTCGGCCCGCCCCGCCGAATCGACGAACGACTCGAAGGTCCGACCCGGCGAACCGGCGGGGGAGAACAGTTCCTGCCAGGTGATGTCGGTGAAGGACTGGCAGCGCATGCGATAGTTCGGTCCGGCCTGCAACGTGACGGACGTGATGAACGTCCGGCCGAGATGCGTGAGCAGCGGGGTGATCTCGGGATCGGCGCGGGTGAAGGTACGCAGTGCGTAGGCGCTGCCGTCCCACACGACGGCGGTCAGTTCGGTCACGAGATTGCTCAGCGACCCGAAGGTGTGACCGGGGAGGGTGGATTCACCGTTGGCGGGCAGGGCGGCGCCGTGCGCGTTGACGGCGAGCGCCCCGGCGATCGACAACACGCCGGGCGCAGGAAGATTCGCGAGTCCGAGACCGTGGTCCTGCAATGCAGTGGTGATGACGTCGAGCGTCGCGCCGGGACCTGCCGTGACGGTCGCGGGGGAGCCTCCGGGGTTCACCTGGACCCAGTCGAGGTGGAGCATGGTGTCGGCGAGGATCACCCGGTCGACGGGTGCGCCGTTGACGATCGTCAGCGGTGTCCAGCCGTGCATGGCCCCGCGCGGACGGATGGTGTATCCGTTCTCGTGCGCCCAGTTCACCAGGCGCACCACGTCGTCGGGGGTGCGAGGCGCGCAGGTCCAGATGGCGTCCAGCATGATCTCCTTGGACCAGTTCTGGTACGCCTGCTGGTAGAGATCGATGCCGTCGGGGAACACCGGGGGAGTGGGGAGCGTCGAGGCCGCGGACCCGGAGGGGACGGCATGTACCGGGGTCCATCCACCGAGGGCGGAGACCGCCAACGCACCGGCGCCGGCCGCGAGGAAACCGCGCCGCGACAGGCGCGGCGACGAATCACGAAGTGTCATGTTCGAATGTCGCTCTTTCGGGAGGGCGTGGCGATCACGCCACGGTGAGTACCACGTCGGCCAGGGCAGGGGCGAGATCGCGTTCGATGACGGAGACGGTCACGAGTTTGCGGTCGCCGTCGTTCCACACGCGCACCCGGAGGGTCTCGCCGGGGAAGACCACACCGGCGAACCGGGCGCGGAATCCCTTCACGCGCGATGCGTCGGCGTCGAGCAGACCGTCGGTCACCGCCTTGCACACGATGCCGTAGGTGCACAGCCCGTGCAGAATCGGTGCCGGGAAGCCCGCCGCGGATGCGAACTCGGGATCGGAGTGGAGGGGATTGCGGTCGCCGCACAGGCGGTAGAGCAGCGCCTGCTGTGGAAGGGTCGGCACGTCGAACTCGGCGTCCGGTTCACGATCGGGATACTCCACCGACTCCGACGGGCCGCGCTCGCCGCCGAAACCACCCTCACCGCGGGCGAAGATCGACGACCGCGCGGTCCACAGGGGATTGCCGTCGAGATCCTCGGTCACCGATTCCTGCACGACGACCGCGGCCTTGCCCTTGTCCCACACCTCGGCGATGCGGGTGACCGTGCGGCCCTTGCCCGAAGCGGGGATGGGCGCGTGCACGGTCACCTCCTGGCTGCCGTGGACGACCTTGGCGAGATCGATCTCGATCCCGGGGAACGAGACCTTCGGCGGCTCGACCTGGTGGAAGGTCGCGGCGACGGTCGCGAAGGTGGGGAGTACCTGGGGACCCCTGTCCCGGAGGTAACGCAGTTCACCCGCGTCGGTGGGATGGGACCCGGCACCGATGCCGAGGTTGTAGAGCTGGACATCGGTGCTGCTCCACTCGAACTCCTGAGCGGGCAGTTCGGCTCCGACGGCAACCGAGGGATCGATGGGCACGGGTACTTCCTTTCTACGGCTCGAACGCGAGTCGATCGGGTCACACGGTGTCGGCGGATTCTCGCAGCTCTTCGGCACGTTCGTCACGCGTGCGGTCCAGGATGTCCAGGGCCGCGAGATAGCCGAAGGTCATCGCCGGCCCAATGGTGGCGCCGGGCCCGGCGTAGGTGTGACCCATGACCGGGGAGCTGGCGTTACCGGTCGCGTACAGGCCGTCGATCACGCTGCCGTCCTCGCGCACCACCCGGCCATGGACATCGGTGACGAGCCCGCCCTTGGTGCCGAGATCGCCGGGGACCACCTTGAACGCGTAGAACGGGGCCTTGTCGACCACGCCGAGGCTCGGATTCGGCTTGTTGCGCGGATCCCCGTAGTAGTGGTCGTAGTGGGATTCGCCGCGGCCGAAGTCCTCGTCCTTGCCGGCCCGGGCGAAGCCGTTGAACCGCTGCACCGTCTCGGTGAGGGCGTCGGCCGGTACCCCGATCTTCTCGGCGAGTTCGGCGACGGAACCGGCCTTGACGAGCACCCCGGCCTCGAGCCACCGGCGGGGGAAGGGAGTGCGGGGGGTGATGCCGGCGAAGGTGTAGCGGTCGCGGTAGCGCTGATCGAGGATCAGCCAGCTGGGGATGTTCTCGCCCGGTCCCTCGCCGCGGCCGTGCTTGCCGCCGTACATCGCATGCGTCGCTTCGACGTAGGGCGCCGACTCGTTGACGAAACGCTTGCCTGCGGCGTTGACCATGAGGCACCCGGGGAGGCTGCGTTCCGACAGTGCGAACCACGGGCCGCCGGTGAGAGTGAAGGACGGTCCCCACCAGGCATCGTCCATGAAATCGACTGCGGCGCCCAGCTTCTGTCCGGCGCGGATGCCGTCTCCGGTGTTCGCCTTCGCGCCCACGGTCCACTCGGTGCCGATCGGCTGACGCTGGTACTGCGCCCGCATCTCGGCGTTGTGCTCGAAACCGCCGCTTGCGAGGATCACGCCCTTGCGGGCACGGATGACGCACTTCTCGCCGTTCGCGACCACCTCGACGCCGCGCACGACCCCGTCCTCGACGACGAGGTCGGTGAGCGCCGTCTCCAGTAGCAGGGGCACACCGGCGTCGCGCAGACCGATCCGCAGCCCGGCCATGAGCGCCTGGCCTCGGACGAGCAGGTGCTTCTTGGTGATGTTCGCCCAGACGAACCGAGCGCCGACCCGCATGGCGCGAACCGGTCCGCGCGGATTCCGCATGAGCAGGTTCAGCCACTTGTAGTCGGCCTGGGTGATGACGAAGTTCTTGGGAGCTCGGGCGTAGTCGGGTTCGAGGAGAGCGAGATCCTCGCCGAGACGGCGGCCGTCGAAGGGCGTCGGTTCGACCGAACGGCCACTGGGACGTCCGCCCGGCGCCTCGGGGTAGTAGTCGGAATAGCCCGGTACCCATTGCAGTTCGAGGGCGCTGTTCTTCAGGACGAAGGAGAGCATCTCCGGTCCGCGATCGATGTAGGTGTCGATCTTCTCGGCAGGTACGCCGTCGCCGATGATGCTGTGGAGGTACTTCCGGGCTTCTTCGGGGGTGTCGTCCACCCCGGCGGACTTCAGCGCCTCGTTGTTGGGAATCCACACACCGCCGCCCGATCGGGCGCTCGACCCGCCGTAGCGCGACGCCTTCTCGATCAGGACCACGTCGGCGCCCTTGCGGGCTGCGGTGAGGGCGGCGGTCATTCCGCCGGCACCGCTGCCGACGACAACGATGTCGTACTCCTGCTTCGTCATATAGAACACGTTATAGAAATGGCGGTGCCGAGTCCATCCCCGAATGCGAAGAGTCCTGGACGTGAAGCGAAGACGCGGTGACGCCGACACTGGAACGCGATATCGCCGGCCGACGACGAGCGACGGCACCGTCCGATAGGGACGGTGCCGTCGCGGGGTCGATCGGGGTCGGAATCGGTCAGGTGGGTGATCCGTCCGGTACGGGAAGGGCGCCGTCGAGCACGGCCCGGTCGATGCTCTCCCGGAGCCGCGGACACCCTTCGCGCGGTGTGATGGACGAGCCTCGGAGCGAGGCGGTCTCGCGGAAGGTCGGGCACACGGTGTCCGGATCCTCCTGCCACTGCACGCTCGTGTGCGACAGGCTGTTCTTGCGCACCAGCACGCAGGTGCCGCACTCGCGGCACTGCACCTCGTGCTGACCCGAATCCAGATAGTTGATCTTGTCGATCGCGGTCTGGGCGGCGACGGCCTCGGCCCGCTCGGGCCACTGGGAGAAGTCCGGGGACTTCGCCCATCTGCTCCGCCGGGTCGAGACACTCATCGTCACACCTCCGCTTCCTGCTTGCCCTGTTCTTCCTCGCGCTTCTTACGCTCGAGATTCTCGGCGACCTCCTTCTCCCAGACCTCGTTGGCCTTGGCGGTGTCGACCTCGAACTCGAAGCGGCCCGTCATCTTCTCCGTCACGTCGGCGACGTCGACGTAGAACTGCTCGTACCAGCGGCGGAGCTGGTAGACCGGACCGTCCTCATCGCACAGCAGGGGATTGTCGATCTTTGTCTTGTTCTTCCAGATCTCGACGTCCTGCAGGAAGCCCTCGCCGACACCCTCGGTGAGCTTGGCGGCCAGCACGTCGGACTGCTCGGGTGACATGCCCTGCGGCTTCTTGACGATGATGCCGTACTGCAGCATGAACGAATCGTGCGTGATCGGGTAGTGGCAGTTGATCAGCACGGATTCGGTCTGGTACCCACCGTAGTTGTTCTTCAGCGGATTGATCATGTAGGAGGGGCCGTAATAGGCCGCGTACGACTCGAGCGTCGACTCCAGCCCGTACTGCGTCGCCATACCCTTGTCCGGCCGACCGCGGGTGTTGAGGTACTGCTCCGCGATGTGCCCCTCGAAGACGTTCTTGAAGAACGTGGGGAAGGCGTAGTGGATGTAGAAGAAGTGCGCCATGTCGACGACGTTGTCGATGATCTCGCGACAGTTGGAACCTTCGATCCGGATCTGGTTCCAGGTCCAGTCCGTCCACTCGTCCGAGCCGTACTGCTCGATCTCGGGGATGGTGACCTCCGGAGGCGGGGTGTTGCCCTCGGGGTCGTTCCACACGAACAGCTGGCCGTGCTTCTCCATCGTGATCCACGAACGGGTGCGGGCCAGCGGGGGAACACGCTTGGCGTACGGGATGTCCGTGCACTTGCCGTTACCGCCCCAGCGCCAGTCGTGGAACGGGCAGGCAACCGAATCGCCCTTGATCTCGCCCTGTGACAGGTCGCCGCCCATGTGGCGGCAGTACGCGTCGAGCACCTTCGCGTCGCCGTTGCTGTCGGCCCACACCACGAGTTTCGTGCCGAAGGCCTCGACGGCGTGAGGCTTGCCGTCCTTGAACGTGCGACTGAGGCCGAGGCAGTGCCAGCCTCGCGCGAAACGCGTCCGGACCTCTCCGACGTCGATCTCGCGAATCTGTGCCATGTCCGCTCACTTCCCTCCGGAAATCTCTTCTAGAACACGTTATAGAATTCGCGTCCCGAGGGGAAGGGTTCGGGGACTTTGGTCCCGCCACAGAGATTGTCTACCTGCGGGTGCGGCGCGTCTCGACACGAATAAGAACATGTTCTAGTCTCGGTACAAGCGATCAATTCCTGAACAGACGGGAGCGTCCAGTGGGTGACCACGACAGCCACGAGGTACTGCAGCGGATCGACGCTCTGCTGCCCACGCTGCGAGAACGTGCGCAGGAGGCCGAGAATCTGCGCCGGGTGCCCGACGACTCGATCAAGGAGCTCCAGGAGGCCGGCTTCTTCAAACTTCTGCAACCGGCCCAGTGGGGTGGATACGAGGCCGATCCCGTCACCTTCTTCACCGCGGTGCGCAACATCGCGAGCGCGTGCGGCTCGACCGGATGGGTCTCCGGCATCATCGGCGTCCACAACTGGCACCTCGCACTCTTCGACCAGCAGGCCCAGGAAGAGGTCTGGGGCGACGACACCGACGTCCGCATCTCCTCGTCCTACGCGCCCATGGGTGCCGGTGAGGTCGTCGACGGCGGATACAAGGTCAACGGTGCGTGGGCCTGGTCGTCCGGATGCGACCACGCGAGCTGGGTCGTCGTCGGTGGCCCGGTCATCAAGGACGGCCGCCCCGTCGACTTCGGCAGCTTCCTGATCCCTCGCTCCGAGTACGAGATCGACGACGTGTGGCACGTGGTCGGCCTGCGCGGCACCGGATCCAACACGATCAAGGTCAAGGACGTCTTCGTCCCGCGCCACCGCTTCCTCAGCTTCAAGGCCATGAACGACCTCGCCTCGCCCGGGCTCGAGCGCAACACCGTACCCGTCTACAAGATGCCGTGGGGCACCATCCATCCCACGACCATCTCGACGCCCATCGTCGGCATGGCCTACGGCGCGTACGAGGCGCACGTCGAACACCAGGGCAAGCGTGTCCGTGCGGCGTACGCCGGCGAGAAGGCCAAGGACGATCCGTTCGCCAAGGTGCGCATCGCCGAGGCCTCCAGCGACATCGACGCGGCCTGGCGCCAGCTGTCGGGCAACGTCGCCGACGAGTACGCCCACCTCCTCGCCGGCGAGGAGGTTCCGATGGAACTGCGGCTGCGGGCGCGTCGCGACCAGGTCCGCGCGACCGGCCGTGCAATCACGTCGATCGACCGTCTCTTCGAGAACTCGGGTGCCACCGCACTCGCGGACGGCACACCCATCCAGCGTTTCTGGCGCGACGCGCACGCCGGTCGTGTGCACGCCGCCAACGACGCCGAGCGCGCCTACGTGATGTTCGGTGCCGCCGAGTTCGGTCTGCCGATCACCGACACGATGGTCTAGGGGTGGATGTGACCGCAATCGACGAGATCACCTACGAGTCGACCTCCCGTTTCGCGCAGGTCCGCGACGACCTGCGCCTGCACTACCACGAGGCCGGTGTCGGCAACGACACCACGATCGTCCTGCTCCACGGCGGTGGCCCGGGCGCGTCGTCGTGGTCGAACTTCGCCAGGAACATTCCGGTGCTGGCACAACGGTTCCACGTGCTCGCCGTCGACCAGCCCGGCTACGGCAGGTCCGACAAGCCGACCGAGCATCCGCAGTACTTCGTGCACAGCGCGTCCGCGCTGAGCGACCTGCTCGACACGATCGGGATCACCGACCGCGTCCACCTCCTCGGCAACTCGCTCGGTGGTGGTGCCGCCGTGCGGTTCGCGCTCGACTACCCCGAGCGCGCAGGGCGACTCGTCCTCATGGGGCCGGGTGGGCTGAGCGTCAACCTGTTCGCACCCGACCCCACCGAGGGGGTCAAGAATCTCGGCCGGTTCTCGTACGAGCCCACCCGCGAAAATCTCGAGGCGTTCCTGCGGATCATGGTGTTCGACCAGTCGCTGATCACCCCCGAGCTCGTCGAGGAGCGGTTCGCGTCGGCGAGCACCCCCGAGTCGCTCGCTGCGGCGAAGGCGATGGGGAAGTCGTTCTCCAGCGCCGAATTCGAGAAGGGGATGCTCTGGCGCGACGCCTACAAACTCCGTCAGCGGGTACTGCTGATCTGGGGTCGCGAGGACCGCGTCAACCCGCTCGACGGTGCACTCGTCGCACTGAAGATGATCCCGCGTGCACAGTTGCACGTGTTCGGTGGATGCGGCCACTGGGCCCAGCTCGAGAAGTTCGACGAATTCAACCGCCTGACAGCGGATTTCCTCACGGATGGAGTCGAATAGATGAGTATCCGGTCGCTGGCATATCTCCGGATCGGCGCCACCGACGTCCCGGCCTGGCGCGAGTACGGACTCAAGGTCCTCGGCATGATCGAGGGCAAGGGCACCCACGCCGACGCGTTGTACCTGCGGATGGACGACTTTCCGGCCCGGCTCGTCATCGAGCCGCACGAGTCCGACACGCTGCTCGTCTCGGGCTGGGAGACCGCGAACGCCGCCGATCTCCAGTCGGTTCGCGACAGTCTGTCCGCGGCAGGCGTCCCGTTCAAGGAGGGCACCGCCGAGCAACTCGCCGATCGTCGCGTCGACGAACTGATCGTCTTCCAGGATCCGTCGGGCAACACCCTCGAGGCGTTCCACGGTGCCGCCCTCGAACACCGCCGCGTCGTCAGCCCGTACGGGCACAAGTTCGTCACCGGCGAGCAGGGTCTCGGGCACGTGGTGCTCTCGACCCGCGACGACGAGGAATCGCTGCGCTTCTACCGCGACGTGCTCGGTTTCCGCCTGCGTGATTCGATGCGGATGCCTCCGCAGATGGTCGGCCGGCCCGCCGACGGAAAACCGGCCTGGCTGAGGTTCTTCGGATGCAATCCGCGCCATCACAGCCTCGCCTTCCTGCCCATGCCCACCCCGTCGGGTATCGTGCACCTGATGATCGAGGTGGAGAACTCCGACGACGTCGGTCTCGCCCTCGACCGCGCACTGCGGAAGAAGGTCAAGATGTCGGCGACGCTCGGACGCCACGTCAACGACAAGATGCTGTCCTTCTACATGAAGACCCCCGGCGGATTCGACGTCGAATTCGGTTGCGAGGGGCTGCAGGTCGAGGACGACGACTGGATCGCCCGTGAATCCACGGCCGTGAGCCTGTGGGGCCACGACTTCTCGGTGGGAATGCAGTAATGACCGCGCCGGAGGCCGGAGAGAACGGTGCGATCGACCCACAGGCCTTCCGCACCGTGCTCGGGCAGTTCTGCACCGGCGTCACCGTCATCACCACCACCGAGGACGACGGAACGCCTGTAGGATTCGCGTGCCAGTCGTTCGCAGCGTTGTCGCTCGACCCGCCGCTGGTGTTGTTCTGCCCCACGAAGCAGTCGCGGTCGTGGGCGGCCATCGAACGAGCGGGCCGCTTCTGCGTCAACGTCCTTGCCGAGGAACAGCAGGAGACCTGCGCGCGGTTCGGTTCTCGCGAACCCGACAAGTTCGCCGGACTCGACTGGACGCCCTCCCCGTTGGGCTCACCCGTCCTGACGGGATCGCTTGCGCACATCGATTGCACGGTCGAGACGGTGCACGACGGGGGAGACCACTGGGTGGTCTTCGGTCGCGTGTCGTCGCTGAGCGAGGTGCGCGACGAGAAGGAACGCCCGCTGCTCTTCTACCGCGGGCAGTACACCGGGATCGAACCGGAGAAGACGACGCCGGCGCCCTGGCGCGACGACCTCGAAGCGTTCCTCACCTCTGTCACGGAGGACACCTGGTTGTAGATCGCAGGACCGTACCGCGCGACACGTGGTACCGCACGACGAAGCCGGGACGACCACATCGATTGTGGTCGTCCCGGCTTCGTGTGTGGATCAGGAACGGTCGGCGCCGGTCGCGTCGTCCGGTTCCTCCTCGTAGTACTCCGTGGTCACGACGCGGCGCACCAGGCGCGGCTTGCGCGGCCGGTCGGCGTCCTCGCCGCCTGCCGTGTCCGTCTTCGCATCGGCCGTGCTCGTGTCGGCCGACGGCGGCGGCGTGAAGTGCGCCGGCCCCGTCGGTCCCGGACCGACGATCTCCTGATCGCTGCCGCTGCCGCTGCCGCTGCCGCTGTCGCTGCCGGGAGCTGCGTGGCGGGCGGTGTCCGCCGCCGAGTCCGCGGTCCCGGACGGTGTGGACGAGTCCGCGGTCCCGGACGGTGTGGACGGCGTCGACGCGGTATGCCCCGGCATCGAGTGCTCGAGCGATTCGTCCCGCTGGCCCTCGCTCGGCCGGTAGTTGCCGGCGATCTCCTCACGCGCGACGTCGGGCGGTGTCGGTGAGGGCCCGGTTCCCGCCGATGTGGTGGTGCCGTACGTCTCGCCGGTGTGCGACGTCCCGGTGCCTCCCGGTCCGCCGGCCGCGCCACCGACGAGGCCACCACCGGCTGCGCTCCGCTCGCCGAGGCCGCTGCGGTCGTCGGTGAACCCGGCCCGATCGTCCGTGAATCCGCCCTGATCGCCGGTTGATCCACCCCCTGCAGGGGTGTCCCCGAACCGGCGGTAGTAGCGGTACAGCTCGTCCTCCTCGAGCGGGGTCAGCTCACCGTTCTCGTCGATGTTCGGGGCGCCGGTGATCGTGTCCTTGTCGAAGGGCAGGCGCACTCCGGTGCTGTCGAGCATGGCTTCGTCGATCGGGGCGAAGTGCCGGCGCGTTCCGAACAGACCCGTGACGACGGTGATCCAGGCGGGTCGGCCCGTGTCGTTGTCCAGGTAGACCTCTCCGACGCGTCCGAGCTTGTCACCGTCCGGCCCGTACGCGGTGGCGCGAGCGAGGGTGTCGATGTCGTCGTTGCTGATCATGATGTCCTCATCCGTGGGCGATGCGGCTTCCTGCTGTGCGGATGCCCTCCGGTGCGAGTGACGAAACGCTGCCGTTACACCGCTCGCCGTTGCGTCGACCATCCCCGCGTGTTATCCATATTGTCAACAATCCGACAACCGGCACGAGGGTTCGCGCCCTCGGCTGTTCGGAGGGATCGTCATGACCCGTCTTTCACCCCGCCTGCTGCAGGCAACGCCCGTCACCGTCGACCACGCCGAGGGGTGCTACATCCACGGCACCGACGGACGTCGGTATCTCGACTTCACCGCCGGCATCGGCGTCACGAGTACCGGCCACTGTCACCCGCACGTCGTCGAGGCCGCCCGCCGGCAGATCGGCTCGCTGATCCACGGGCAGTACACGACCGTGATGCACCGGCCCCTGCTCGAACTCACCGAACGCCTGGGCACGGTGCTCCCCGAAGGACTCGACTCGCTGTTCTTCGCCAATTCGGGCAGCGAGGCAGTCGAGGCGGCGCTGCGTCTGGCCCGCCAGGCGACAGGACGACCCGGAATCGTCGTCTTCCACGGCGGTTTCCACGGCCGTACCGTCGCCGCCGCCACGATGACCACCTCCGGAACCCGTTTCTCCGCAGGGTTCTCGCCGCTCATGGGCGGTGTACACGTCGCTCCCTTCCCCACGGCCTATCGCTACGGCTGGTCGGAGGAGGAAGCGACCGATTTCGCCCTGCAGGAACTGGACTACCTGTTCGCGACCCTCGTCGCGCCGGACGAGATCGCGGCCTTCGTCGTCGAACCGGTCCTGGGCGAGGGCGGTTACGTCCCCGGCAACACCAGGTTCTTCCAGGGACTGCGGCAGCGGGCCGACGAACACGGCATCCTGCTCGTCTTCGACGAGATCCAGACCGGATTCGGGCGGACCGGAAAGTTCTTCGGGCATCAGCACTTCGACGTGCGACCCGACATCATCACGATCGCCAAGGGCCTCGCGAGCGGTTTCCCGCTGTCGGGTATCGCCGCCTCCGAGGAACTCATGGAGCGCGCCCGTCCGGGATCGCAGGGCGGCACGTACGGAGCTAATGCGGTCTCCTGCGCGGCGGCCGTGGCCACTCTCGACGTGATCGAGAAGGAGGGGCTCGTCGACAACGCCGCCGCACGTGGACGTGAACTGCTCTCCGGTGCACGGGAGAACACGATCGACGCCATCGGCGACGTGCGCGGCCTCGGCCTCATGGTGGGCCTCGAGTTCACTACCGACGGAGCACCCGACCGGGAGCGGGCGTCCGCAGCGCAGCAGCTCGCCGCGCAGAAGGGGTTGCTGCTGTTGACCTGCGGTGCGCACATGAACGTGGTGCGCATGATCCCGCCGCTGATCGTCACCACCCGGCAGATCGAGGATGCGCTCGGGATCTGGTCCGAGGTCCTCGCCGAGGTCCGATAATCCGTCGAACGAGGGAGTCCGCGTGGCCCGATACATCACGATCACTCTCGACAAGCGCGACATCACGTGCAGAGCAAGGCTTCTCGACGACGAGGCGCCGCTCACCTGCGCGGCGGTGTGGGACGCCCTGCCGCAGAGCGGTTCGGCGTTCCACGCCAAGTACGCCCGCAACGAGCTCTACACCCTCGTCCCGAGGATCACCGCGGCACCGCACCGGGAGAACCCGACGGTGACACCGATCCCGGGGGATGTGTGCCTGTTCGACTTCGAACCGTGGGAGATCGGTAATCCCGCATACGGTTACGAACCCGGCTCGCAGGCCCATGCGCAGCAGGGAGCGACCGATCTCGCGTTGTTCTACGGCCGGAACAATCTGTTGCTCAACGGCGATGTGGGCTGGGTGCCGGGCAACGTCTTCGCGACGATCGAGGATGGCCTGCCCGAACTCGCCGTCGCGTGCAACGACCTGTGGATCCAGGGGGTCGTGGGGGAGACGCTGAGCTTCGCACGCGCATAGACGGGCACCGCACGGGAACGGCACCGCACAGTCTGTGCGGTGCCGTTCCCGTGCAGACCTCTTCTTCAGCTCAACGCGTACTCGGCGAATCGCGCGACAGCGAGCAGCAGGTCGTCCGAATGCCGCGGCCCGACGATCTGCAGACCCACGGGCAGACCCGCCGAGGTGGTGCCCACAGGGATGCTGATGGCCGGCTGCTGCGTGAGATTGAAGGGATAGGTGAACGGGGTCCACTGCGGCCACGAGGTCAGCGACGAACCCGGCGGCACGTCGTGGCCGGCCTCGAAGGCGGGGATCGGCATCGTCGGGGTGATCAGCACGTTGTACCTCTGGTGGAAGATCCCCATCGTGATGCCGACCGCCGCCGCGACCGCGCGGGCCTCGAGATAGTCCACGGCACCGAGTTGTTCGCCGTGGGACCACACGCGTCCGAGACCGGGATCCACCTTGTCCCGCGTGCCCTCGGGGAAGGTCCTCAGCATCGTGGCGGCGCCTGCCGCCCAAAGGTTCTCGAAGGCATCGAGCGGATCGGGGAAACCGGGATCGGCGGCGGTCACGCGCAGCCCGGTTTCGTCGAGGACGCGGACCGCCCGGTCGACGATCTCACCGACCTCGGGGTCCGCGTCGACGTAGCCGAGGGTCTTGGAATAGGCGACATCCATCCCCACCACCTCGCGGTTGAGGCCACCGCGGAAGGTCGTCAGCGGCGGCGCAAGGGCCGTCGGGTCCCGGGGATCGGGCAGCGCGAGGATGTCGGTGAGCAGCGCCGCGTCCTCGACCGTCCGGGTGATCGGCCCGGCGTGCGCGAGCGGCCCGAACGGGCTGGCGGGGAAGATCGGGATCCGGCCGTGAGTGGGCTTGAAACCCACCACGCCGCAGAACGATGCGGGGATGCGGATACTGCCCCCACCGTCGGTGCCGACGGAGCACGGACCGAAGCCGGCCGCGACCGCCGCCGCGCTGCCACCGGACGAGCCACCGGCGGTCTTCGTCGTATCGACGGGATTCGTGGTCACCCCGTACAGGGCCGAATCGGTCACCGCCTTCCACGCGATCTCCGGGGTGGTGGTCTTGCCCACCAGCACCATTCCGTCCTCGCGCAGCCGGGCCGCGACCGGGCTGTCGACGTTCCAGTCCTGGTTCTCGTCGATGGCCTGCGAGCCCCGCAGGGTCGGCCATCCGTCGGTGAGGAAGACGTCCTTGATCGAGATGGGGACCCCGTCGAGCAGACCCTTCGAATAGCCGGTCCGCCACCGCTCCTCGGAGCGGCGTGCCTGGTCGAGGGCCTTCTCCTCGTCGACGAGGCAGAACGAGTTGATCTCGCGATCGTGCGCCGCGATCCGATCGAGCACGGCCCGTGTCACCTCGACGGGAGACAACTCGCCCGAGGAGAACGCCGACACGAGTTCGACGGCGGTCATGTCTGTGGGCTCCATCGTGCCTCCTTCTCGTCGGACGATGCCGACTCTCACGCGCCGGGCACGTAACCCAGCTTCTTGTCCACCACGTTCCGAAGAGGTTCGCCACTGCGGTGACGGTGGAAATTGTCGATGAAGACGTCCACCAGCGCATCGCGCCAGCCCACGAAATCCCCCGAATTGTGCGGGGTGATCGAGACGTTCGGCATGTCCCAGAGCAGATGGTCCTCGGGGAGCGGCTCGACGTCGAGCACATCCAGTGCGGCACCGGCGATGGCGCCCGACCGCAGTGCCTCGACGAGGTCGTCGGTGCGCACGAGTTCGCCCCGCCCGACGTTGACGAAGCGGGCCTGCGACTTCATCGCGGCGAACATCCGGGCGTCGAACAGGTGCCGGGTCTGCTCGGTGAGAGGCGCGGCCACGACGACGAAATCGGCGTCGGCGAGGGCGCCGGGTAGATCCGCGGTCGTGGTGACGGTGCCGAAATCGGGGTCGTCGTCGCGAGGGCGCCGGCCCGAGCCTCGGACCGTCATCCCCACGGCCGAGAGCAGGCGTGCGATCGCGCGGCCGATCGGACCGGTGCCGACGACGAGCACGGAGCGACCGGCGATGCGTTCGGACTCGCGGTGCTTCCAGATGTGCTCGCGCTGGAGCCGCAGGGATTCGGGGATGTCCTTGGCGAAGGAAAGTATCTGGGCGAGCACGTATTCGGCGATCGCCCCGTCGAAGACTCCGCGGGAATTGGTGACGACCACGTCGCTGTCGCGCAGGTCGGGGAACATGAGGGCGTCGACCCCGGCCGCGGCGACATGGATCCACTTCAAGGAGGTCGCGGCGTGCCAGGCCGCGGGCAGGGCGTCGGTGAGGAAGTCGTACGCGAAGAGGATGTCGGCGCCGTCGAGTGCGTCGGCCAGACCGGCGGCGTCGGTGTAGCGCACCGTGGCGTGTTCGGCCACCGGGGCCATCCACGCACGATCCGGCACGGCTTCGGCATGAAGCACTGCAACGACCGGCTGGGCATCCACGTTGACACCGTAAGAGCGCCTCGTATTATTGTCAACAATCCTCAAGGCTGAGGGAACTCTTTGACGAAGCCGAGGGACCGTATGGAACTGAACATTCCCGAGTTCGAAGGTCCTCTGGCTCAGCGGGGCATCGGTGTGATCGCACCCTTCGATCTCGCCCTGGAACGAGAACTGTGGCGATGGGCGCCGCTCGAGGTCAGTCTGCACCTCGCTCGAACCCCCTACGAGCCGGTGCCGGTCAGCCGTGCCATGGCCGAGATGGTCTCCGACCGGCGGCACCTGATGGTCGCGACCCGCGACGTGCTGTCGGTGGAACCGGAAGTCGTTGCGTATCTGTGTACCTCGGGCAGTTTCGTCAACGGGGTGGCCTACGAGAAGGCCCTGTGCGACGCGATCTGCGGGGCGGGCGCACCGTGCGCGGTCACGACCTCCGGAGCGCTGCTCGAAGCCCTCCGCGCACTCGACCTGACCCGCATCTCGGTGATCACCCCCTACGACCGGGAGCTCACCGACCTACTGCGAGACTTCCTGAACGAGGCCGGAACCGAGGTCGTCCGGTCGTCGCATCTCGGGCTCGGCGGCGGCATCTGGAAGGTCAACTACCGCACCATCGCCGAACACATCATCGGGGCCGATACCCCCGAGTCGCAGGCGATCTTCGTCAGTTGCACCAACCTGCCGACCTACGACCTGATCGCGCCGCTCGAACGGGAACTCGGCAAGCCGGTCCTCACGGCCAACCAGCTCACCATCTGGGCGTGCCTGGGACGGATGAAGTTGCCCATGACCGGGCCGGGAAAGTGGTTGAGAGGAGTGTTCTGAATGCATCGTGACCGTCCGACCATCGGGATCGTCTACCCGGATCATGCCGCCGAGGACGACTACCCGTTCGCCGCCGAACTCCTGGGGGTGAATCTGCCCGTCGCCCACATCTACGGAACCGATCTGCACGCCGTTCCCGAACTCCTCGACCTCGGGAGCCCGGCCAAGCTCGCCGGGGGAGCGGCGCAGTTCGCGGACGAGCCCCTCGACGCTCTCGTGTGGGCGTGCACGTCGGGCAGCTTCGTGTACGGACCCGAGGGGGCACGCACCCAGGTCGAGCAGCTCTCCCGGGACGCGGGAGGCGTGCCCACGACCAGCACGAGCATCGCGTTCGTCGCCGCACTACGGGCGCTCGGAGTCGGCCGGGTGGCCGTGTCGGCGAGTTATCCGCGGGACGTCGCCGAACTGTTCGTCGCCTTCCTCGCGGACGCCGATGTCGAGGTCGTCTCGCTCGCCGACGCCGGCATCGACACCGCCGCCGAGGTCGGCACCCTGACCGACGAGGCCGTCCTCGAATTCGTGAGGACCAACGATCATCCCGACGCACAGGCGGTCCTCGTGCCCGACACCGCGATGCACACGCTGCGGATCATGCGGGAACTCGGGAAGGAGACCGGCAAGCCGGTGCTGACCGCCAATCAGGTCACCGTGTGGCACGGCCTGGAACTGGCCGGATATACAGTGGAATGCCCGGAGCTGGGCTCACTGTTCGAGGAGGATACCGATCATGGTGCTCGGTGATCTGGAAGATCTACGTCCTGTCACCCGGCCGTCCACGGCCGAGCTCATCGCCGAACAGATCCGGTCGGCCATCGTCCGGGGTGCGCTCGGTCCCGGGGAACAGCTGGGGGAGGCCGAACTCGCGGCGCACTTCCAGGTCTCCCGGGGCCCGCTGCGAGAAGCCATGCAGCGGTTGCTGTCCGAAGGTCTGCTCTACAGCATCCGCAACCGGGGCATCTTCGTCACCGAGCTCACCTTCGACGACGTCGTCGACATCTACCGCAGCCGCTGGGTCATCGAGGGCGGTGCCCTCGACCTGGTGCTGGAGGGCCGTCGCGAACAGACGTGGAAGGCCCTCGAACCGGCGATCGAGGAGATGCGCACCGCCGCCGAACGCGAGGACGCCACCGGTGTCTCGGACGGCGACCGGCGTTTCCACGAGATCCTCGTGGCCAGTGCCGACAGTCCGCGGCTCGTGCGGGCAGCCCGCACGCTGCTCGTCGAGACGCGGATGTGCCTCGGCGCGTTGCAGACCACCTATCCCGACCTGCACGTGCAGGTGGACGAGCACGTCGTGCTGCGGGAGGCGATCCGCACCGCCGACCGGGAGGAGGTGCGGCGTCTGCTCGACGAGCACCTGCACGACACGGTCACCCGGCTCCGCGAGCGTCAGAACGTCGACGGCGTGATCGCGTCCGGCTGATACGGCTCAGCCGGGAGGGGTGAACGACGACAGGGCCGTTGCGGCGATGTTGCCGCCGGCGTCCTCCGACGCCAACCGTCCTGCCGCGACTTCGGTTGCGGCACAATGGACCAGGCTGTGCAGGACCGACGCCAGCCAGGACGACGACAGGTCGGTGCGGAACGCCCCTTCGGCGCGACCGCGCTCGATGAGGGCGGTCGCGCGGGCGAGCAGGCCGTCGTGTGCGGCGCGTACGTCCTCGGCGGGAAGTGCTTGTTCGGCCGCCGCGAGCAGTGCCCCCGCGTCGGCGGTCAGCGACCACGAGCCCGCGATGAGGCGGTGAAGGGCGTCGCGGGGGTCGCCCGTGAGGTCGATCCGGTCCACGGTCTGTTCCGCCTCGGCGAGCGCGCGCTGCACCACGGCGGTGACGAGTTCTGCGCGAGTGGGGAAGTGGCCGTAGAGGGTGACACGCCCGACGCCGGCCGCCTTGGCGATCTCCCCGATGCTCGCGTCGGGGTCACGACTCAGTGCGATGCGCGCGGCGTCGAGGATCGCCTCGATGTTCCGCTCGGCGTCCGCACGTTTCCTGGTGTGAAGCGATACGGGACGGCGGGATGTCTCGTGGGTGGTCACGGATCCTCCTCTTGTCGAACACTGATGTTCAGGTTACGCTGACCATCAACTCGAACATCACTGTTCAACTTAGGCGGATCCTCATGACGAGCTCCGACATCACCATCGTCCCCGTCGATCGACCTGCGACCGGCATCGACCCGAAGGCGCTGCTACGAGGGGTGCTGCGCCGGTGGCCGAGCCTCGTCGCAGTCGCCCTCGCCGCGTTCGTCCTCGCGGACGGGGGCACCGACTTCCCGGCGATCCTCACCGGCGCGGCACTGGTCTATCTCGGTGCCGCCGTGCTGGGTCGTCGCAGCGCGGCTTGGCCGCTGTTCCTCGGCGCCGTCGCGCTGATCGGCGTCGGCAAGGTCGCCGTCGTCGCGTTCGGGGTGCCGGTCGAGATCACCGTGGTGATGGTTGCGCTCGGTGCCGCGGGCGCCGTCTACGGACTCGCGCGCACCCCGGCCGGCCGGGCGATGCTCGTCGGGCCGTCGACCGTGGCCATGCTGGGTTTCGGTGCCGTCGCGGTGGCCGCGGTGACGGTCACCCCCGTCCCGGCGGGCGTGATCGTCGGGCTCGGACTGCTCGGTCACGCCGCGTGGGACTACCTTCATTTCCGCCGGAACACCGTGGTCGCCCGCTCGCTCGCGGAGTTCTGCGGTGTGCTCGACACCCTGCTGGGTGTCGCGGTGATCGTCCTCGCCGTCTCGGGCGCGCTCTCCTGAGTCCGGGAGAGCCTCAGACGACGGTCGCGTTGCCGAAGATCATCCACAGATCGGCGATCGACGACGAGGTCAGTGCGCGTCGGGGCAGACCGAGCGACCGCAGTTCGTCGGCGATCGGATGCGTCCCCAACCGTAGGGTCGCGCCGCCGAGCCGGGTGCGCACGCCGCTCGGATTCATCTCCCAGGTCGTGCAACGGGTGACGTCGTCGATGTGCGAGTAGGCGGCGAGCGAGGCTGCAAGGCCGTTGCCCGGCACCGGAAATCCGGGCGCCACCGCCAGTTCGGCGATCAGCACTCCGTCGGCGGAGACCGAACCGCGCTTGGTGCTGCTGTCGTGGTCGGCGTCGAAGTCGGCGAGGGTCTTCGGGAAACCCCAAATGCCGCGTCCCGCCGCAAGAGTGAAGTCGCCGTCGACGGGCAGATGGTGGATGAGCGCACCGGCCTGCCCGCCGACCAGGCTCCGCCAGTCGCCGACGATGCCGTCGCCGCGGTTGTGATGGTTGCGGACGAGGAAGCACACCCCGAACTCGTTGTACGGGCCGAGGTCCCCGTCGACGTAGTCCACGAAGACGAGCGTGCAGATCCCGTGGCCCGGGCGGTACTGCAGGATCTCGAGCCCGGTGCGGGCGACGAGTTCCTGCGCGGGGCGCACGGGAACCGAGAACATCCCCATGAACGCCGTGGCCGTTCGGACCTGCACGGGCATGGTGACCGGCTTGCCCAGCACCACATGCGTCGTCGTCTCGCTCATCGCTGCCTTCCGGAAGTCGGACGTGCGTACCCCGACAATGAGAACACGTTCCAGTTCCGGGGGGAAGGGACTAGGAAGGAGCGCCGATGTTCATCTCGTCGGGATGCGCGCCCACCCGCGTGCCGTCGTCGAGCGTGTCGAGTTCGCTGAGGTCGAGCTCGTCGAGTTCGAAGTCGAAGACGTCGATGTTCTGGGAGATGCGCTGCTCGTGCACCGACTTCGGGATGACGATCAGCCCGTTCTGCAGATGCCAGCGGATCAGCACCTGCGCGGCCGACTTGCTGTGACGATCGGCGATGCGGGTGACGATCGGGTCGACGAGCAGGGTGTTCGGCTTCGAGTTCGGACCCCACCCCGAGTTGCTCGTGCCACCGAGCGGGCTCCACGACTCGACGGCGATGCCGTGCTCGGACGCGAACCGGCGGATCTCCTGCTGCGGCAGGTGCGGATGCAACTCCACCTGATCCACCGCAGGCAACAACCCGCCACGATCGACGAGCAACTGCAGGTGGTGCGGTTCGAAGTTGCACACCCCGACCGCCTTCGCGCGCCCGGACTCGGCGATCTTCTCGAGGGCGTCCCAGGTGCGCAGGATCCGTTCGCGGTCCTGCAGCGGCCAGTGGATCAGGTAGAGGTCGACGTACTCGGTGCCCAGCTTCTTCAGGCTCGTGTCGAATGCCTTCAGTGCCGGCTCGTAACCCTGATCGGCGTTCCACAGCTTGGTGGTGACGAAGATGTCCTCGCGCGGCACCGACGACGCGGTGAGCGCGCGGCCGACGCCTTCCTCGTTGCCGTAGGCCGCGGCCGTGTCGATGTGCCGGTAACCGGCCTCGTCGATCGCGTATCGGACCGCGTGTTCGGTCTCGTCGTTGGTGGCCTGCCAGACTCCCAGGCCCAGCTGCGGGATCGTCGTTCCGGAATTCAGCGTGATCGTGGGAGGTGTCATCTCTCCGACGTTAGCGAGCCGCCGCGGCGGGCGCGAGTGATCCCGGACGATCGGGTGCTCTCCGGCCCGCGGGCTCCGAGGACGGGTGTCGAGTTCATCCGCCGGACGCCGGGGGACGGCAGGCGAGCAGCGCCGCCCACGTATCGACCTCCCGTCGGCCCGTCAGCCGCACGACCGGCAGATCGAGACGTTGTGCGAGCGCGGTGAGGACGCGGTCGCGGTACCCACCGTGGGTGCGCGGTGAACTCCTCGACGTCCCCGCCACGAGGACGCGGCGGGGACGCACGGGGAGTGGAACCGAGGAATCGAGGAGGCGCATCACCGATCTTTCGCAGGGATCGCCGCCGACGATATTGCTCAGGCGGAGACCGCGCTCAGGTACTCGCGCGGTTGCCCGAACAACTGGGCGCTGCCGTGCGCCCGCTTGAAGAACAACTGCGCGTCGTGCTCCCAGGTGATCGCGATCCCGCCGTGCAACTGCACGGCCTCCGAGGCGACCTGTTGGAAGGCTTCCGAACAGTAGATCTTCGCTGCGTACGCGTCCTGCGGATCCTGCGACAACGCAGCCGCATACGACATCGACCGCGCCGTCTCCACGAGCGCGTACATGTCGGCCATGCGGTGCTTGAGCGCCTGGAACGACCCGATTGCGCGACCGAACTGCTTGCGGTTCTTCGCGTAGTCGACGGTCAGGTCGAGCACCGCTTGCGCGGCACCCACCTGCTCGGCCGACAGGGCGATCGCCGCGGACGCCCGCAACCGGTCGACGAGATCGTCGGACGATGACAGGCGACGACCGGTCACCGCCGAGAACGACACCTCCGCGAGGGAACGCGTGGGATCCATCGTGGGCACGCGGCGCCGCGACACCCCGTCGGTCTCCGGATCGACCTCGAACAGACCGACCGTGTCACCGTCGGCGGCGAGCACGAGCAGGGTGGACGCGATGTCGCCGCCCAGCACGTAGTGCGCGGTTCCGGTCAGCACGTTGCCCTCGGCGCTCACGCCGGGACGCTGCCAGCCGGTGGCCGACGCCCAGCACACCGCGACGACCTCGCCGGCCGCGATGCCGGGGAGCAGACGCGCCGCCGCGTCGGCATCACCGGACAGCAGCACGGTCTGCGCCGCGAGCACCGCCGACCCCAGGAACGGCGACGGGGTGAGCGTGCGGCCGAGTTCCTCGAGCACCACGTGGGCCTCGACCCACGAGGCGCCCACACCGTCGTACTCCTCCGGAACGGCGAGGGCTGCGACCCCGACCTGCTCGACGAGCATCGTCCACAGTTCGTCGTCGTACCCGCTGCCGGTCGTGATCGCCCGCCGGACGGCAGCCGAATCGGAGTGCTTGGCGAGCAGGGTGCGCACCGAGTCCCGCAGTGCGGCACGATCTTCCGTCTCGAACGTCATGACGCCTCGCTCTCGAGTGCCGCGACCACGCGTGCCCGGTGCTCGTCGGGGGTGCCCCACGCGGTGACGAGCGCGCGGACCTTCGTGATCCACAGCGACAGATCGTATTCCTGGGTGTAGCCGATCGCGCCGTGCACCTGCAGTGCCGTGCGCGCGGCGAGATAGGCGGCGTCGCCGCACGCGACCTTGGCCGCCGAGACGTCCCGGGACGCAGTGGACAGCTCGTCGCGGACGGCGATGGCCGCACCGTGCAGCAGCGGACGTGCCATCTCCAGCGCGACCGCCACCTCGGCGAGATGGTGCTTGACCGCCTGGAAGGAGCCGATCGCGCGGCCGAACTGCTTGCGCTGCTGCGCGTACTCGACGGTGGTGTCGAGCAGAGTCCGGCCCAGGCCTTGGAGCTGAGCTGCAGACGCGAGGACACCGATGTCGAAAGCCGCAGCGGTATCTGTGGATCCGAGCGACTCGCCGACGGTGAGCGAGGCGAGCGTGCGCGACCGGTCGACCGACTCGCGCGTGTCCCCGGCGGTGCCCATCGAGACGGTGCCGTCGGCGACGTGCAGCGCGAGGTCGGCGACGTGCGCGTCGACCGCGTACGGCGCGTGGGGGAGCATCGCGACGGTGGCGAGCGATCCGGCGGCAAGCGGACCGAGACGCTCGGGTGCCACGGCGGCGAGCAGAACCGGTGCCACCGCGACGGTTTCGACCACCGGACCGGGCACGGCGTGGCGGCCGAGCTGTTCGACGGCGACGACGCGGTCGACCGCGTCGGCCCCGAGGCCGTCGTGCTCCTCGGCAACGAGCAGACCGTTGACGCCGGTCTCGGCCAGTCGCTCCCACACCTGCAGACCCGGTGCCGTGTCGCCGCTGTTCCACGCACGGATCACCTGCGGCATATCCGACTTGGTGAGCAGGGCGTCGATACTGGACGCGAAGTCCTCATGGGACTCGTCGAGTGCGAATCTCATCGATCACCCCTCGGAAGGCCGAGCAGCCGCTCGGCGATGACGTTCTTCTGGATTTCGTTGGTACCGGCGTAGATCGGGCCCGACAGCGAGAACAGGTAACCGTCGGTCCAGCCGTCGACGAGTTCGGCGTCCGCACCCTGCAGGTCGAGCGCCGTCTCGTGCGCGGCGATGTCCCACTCGGACCAGAACACCTTGTTGATCGACGATTCGGCGCCGAGCTGCCCGCCCGCGGTCAGGCGCGTGACGGTGGCCCAGGTCGACAGCTCGTAGGCGCGGGCCCCGATCCACGCGTCGGCGACGCGGTTGCGGAGCGCGGTGTCGCCGTGGAGGTCGGATTCGCCGTAGGCGCGCAGCAACCGGTCGGTGGCCGCCAGGAATCGGCCCGGCGCACGCAGCGACAGACCGCGCTCGTTGGAGGCGGTGCTCATCGCGACCCGCCATCCCTCGTTCACCGCACCGATCACACCGGACTCACCGGGACGCTCCGGGTCGTCGGGGACGAAGACATCCTCGAGGAAGATCTCTGCGAAGCCCGGCTCACCGTCGAGCTGCGGGATCGGTCGCACGGTGACGCCCTCGGCCCGCAGGTCGAACATGAAGTAGGTGATGCCCTTGTGCCGCTGGGCCTCCGGGTCGGAGCGAAACAGACCGAAACCCATGTCGGCATAGGACGCCCGCGAGCTCCAGGTCTTCTGGCCGTTGAGCAGCCAGCCGCCGTCGACTTTCGTGGCGGTCGAGCGCAGCGACGCGAGGTCGGAGCCGGACTCGGGTTCCGACCAGGCCTGGGCCCAGATGTCGTCGGCCCGGGCCATGCGCGGCATGATGCGGGCGAGCTGTTCGGGGTGGGCATGCTCGAACAGGGTGGGTGCGAGCAGGAAGATACCGTTCTGGCTCACCCGGCCGGGCGCACCGGCGCGGTGGTACTCCTCCTCGAACACGACCCACTGCTCGAGGGTCGCGTCGCGGCCGCCGAGTTCCTCGGGCCAGGAGACGACCGACAGGCGTGCATCGGCGAGGGTCCGTTCCCACTGCCGGTGTTCCTCGAAGCCCTCGGCCGTGTCCATCGACTCGAGCGGCGTCGTGGGGACGTTCTCGGCGAGGAAGGCGCGTACCTCGTCGCGGAACGCGAGGGTGGCGTCGTCGAGCTGCAGATCCACTACTTCGCTCCTTCCACCGGACGAGCGCTCGCGGCCATCGACTTGGCGTTCATGCCGCCGAGCGAGTCGGCGCCGACCTCGGCGTTGTGCGCGTGCGCGAAGTGGTGCAGGCCGAAGACCGAGTCCATGCCGTTGCGCATGCCCATCTGGTCCTCGCACTGGTTGACGGCGCGCTTGGTGAGCGCGAGCCCGAAGCGGGGCATCTCCGCGATGCGGGCGGCGAGGGCGAGGGTCTCGTTCTCGAGTTCCTCACGCGGCACGACGCGGCTGACCATGCCCACCTCGTAGGCGCGCTGGGCACTGAAACGATCACCGGTGTAGAGGATCTCCTTCGCGAAGCGCGTTCCGAGGATCCACGGGTGCGCGAAGTATTCGACACCCGGGATGCCCATGCGGACCACGGGATCGGAGAAGAAGGCGTCCTCGGACGCGACGATCAGGTCGCACACCCACGCCAGCATGAGACCGCCGGCGATGCAGGCGCCCTGCACCGACGCGATGGTGGGCTTGGGGATCTCGCGCCAGCGGCGGCACATCCCCAGGTAGACCTCCATCTCACGGGCGTAGCGCTGGTCGCCGCCGGGCTTGTCGACGTGGTCCCACCACATCACGGCCTTGTTGTCGTAGTGGACGTGGTGGTCGCGGCCCGGGGTGCCCAGATCGTGGCCGGCGGAGAAGTGCTTGCCGTTGCCGGCCAGCACGATCACCTTGACCTCGTCGTCCTCGACGGCCCTCTCGAAGGCGGCGTCGAGCGCGTAGGTCATGACCGAGTTCTGGGCGTTGCGGTAATCGGGTCGGTTGAGAGTGACGATCGCGACGCCGTCGCGCACCTCGTAGGTGACGACATCGGGCTCGAACGGGACGGTCATGACTTCTCCTCACGCAGAACGTTCTTCAGTACCTTGCCGGACGGGTTTCGGGGCAGCGCATCGATGAACCGAACCGATCGCGGCGCTTTGAAGTTGGCGAGTTTCTCTCGGGCGTACGCGATCACGTCGTCCTCGGTGAGCGGATGTCCGTCCAGCGGGACCACGAACGCCCGGCCGACCTCACCCATGCGCTCGTCGGGGACACCGATCACCCCGACCTCGTGGACTCCAGGCAGGCGCAGCAGTGCCGCTTCGACCTCCGCCGGATAGACGTTGAATCCGCCGCTGATGTACATGTCCTTGAGACGATCGGTGATGTCGAGATAGCCGCGTTCGTCGACGGTCCCGACATCGCCGGTGTGCAGCCACCCGTCCTCGTCGATCGTCTTGGCCGTGGCCTCGGGATCGTCGAGATAACCGAGCATGACGTTCGGGCCGCGCAGCAGGATCTCGCCCTTGTCGCCGATGCGCACCTCGAACTCCGCGGTGGCGCGTCCGGACGAGGTGGAGACGGTGACGGGATCGTCGTCGGTGCGGCACATCGTCGCGACGACCGCCTCGGTCTGCCCGTAGGCGGTGAGCACCGCGTCGAAGCTCAGTTCGTTCTGCATGCGCTCGACGAGGGAGACGGGCACGGGTGCGGCGCCGGTGACGGCGATGCGCAGGTTGCTCAGGTCGTACTCGCCGCGCCGCGGGTGGTCGAGGATGGACTGGTAGATCGTCGGGGCGCCCGGGAGGACGCTGATGCGCTCGGCCGCGACCATCGCCATGACCTTCTCTACGTCGAAGGTCGCGAGGGGGATGACGGTGGAGCCATGGAGCAGTGCGGCGACGAAGCCGGCCTTGTACCCGAAGCTGTGGAAGAACGGGTTGATGATCAGGTAGTTGTCGTCGATCGTCAGTTCGGCGCACTCAGCCCACGCCTGCGCGACACCGATGCACTGACGGTGGGCGCTGAGCACGCCCTTGCTGCGGCCGGTCGTGCCCGAGGTGAACAGGATGTCGGAGACGTCGTCGGGGGTCACGGCCGCGGCGCGCGCGTCGGCCTCGGTGCGGGCGGCGTCGGTGGCGGAGGACAGGAAGTCCGCCCACTCGACGATCCCGTCGATCGGCGCGTCGTTCCCTCCCAGCGGGACCCGCACGGTCGTCGGGATCGACAGTTCCGGAGCGACCTTGCACAGTTCGGTGTAGCGGTCGGTACCGAGGAAGTCGCCGACCACGACGAGGGCCTCGGGGCGGACGCGCTCGACGACGTCGGCGGCCTCGTTTCCGGTGTAGCGGGTGTTGAGGGGTACGACGACCCCGCCGGCCCAATGTGTACCCAGGGCAGCGATCACCCAGTGGAACGTGTTGGGCGACCAGATGACGACGCGCGCACCGCGTTCGACGCCGCGGGAGACGAGCGCCGCGGCGACATCGCGGACGTGGTCGCGCAGTTGTGCGAAGGTCAGCCGGGTGTCGCCATCGGCGATCGCGAGCAGGTCCGGCCAGGTGTCGGCGGCACGTACGAGTGCGGCCGGAGTGGTTCTCGGTCGTGTGTTCACAGAGCTCCCTACCTAGCAATTGCTTGGTAGGTTATCGTACGGATGTGCACGAGAGCGAGAGCCAGGAAAATGCGGAGTTCGCAGCCACCGTCCGACAGTGGCTCGAAGACAACCTGACCGGCGAATTCGCCGAGCTCAGAGGCAAGGGCGGACCCGGAAGCGAACACGAGTTCTTCGAACAGCGACTCGCGTGGGACCGGCATCTGGCCGCTGCCGGATGGACCTGCATCGGCTGGCCCACCGAGTACGGCGGGCGCGGCGCGAGCATGGATCAGCGCGTGATCTTCCACGAGGAGTACGCGAAGGCGAACGCGCCCGCGCGCGTCAACCACCTCGGTGAGGAACTGCTCGGCCCCACCCTCATCGCGTTCGGAACAGAGGAGCAGAAGCAGCGCTTCCTGCCCGGGATCCGCAACGTCACCGAACTGTGGGCGCAGGGCTACTCGGAACCGGGAGCCGGCTCCGACCTCGCCAACGTCTCCACCACCGCCCGCCTCGAGGGCGACAAGTGGGTGATCAACGGTCAGAAGGTCTGGACGTCGCTCGCACACGTCGCACAATGGGCCTTCGTCGTCGCGCGGACGGAACCCGGTTCGACCCGCCATCACGGCCTGAGCTTCCTGCTCGTGCCCCTCGACCAGCCCGGCGTCACGGTGCGGCCCATTCAGCAGCTCACGGGCACCTCCGAGTTCAACGAGGTCTTCTTCGACGACGCCGTCACCGACGCCGACCTCGTCGTCGGTGCCCCCGGCGACGGGTGGAAGGTCGCGATGGGTCTGCTCACCTTCGAACGCGGCGTCTCCACCCTCGGGCAGCAGATCGGCTTCGCCCGCGAACTCGACGGCATCGTCTCCGTCGCCGAGAGCAACGGTGCGATCGACGATCCGCACCTCCGCGAACGCATCGCCCGCGCGCGGATCGAACTGCGGGTCATGCGTGCCCACGCCCTGCGCACCCTCGGCGACGCCGACCCGGGTCAGGCCTCGGTCGCGAAACTGCTGTGGGCGAACTGGCATCGCGACCTGGGGCAACTCGCCATGGACGTGCAGGGATCGTCATCGCTCGTCGGCCCCGAGCACGACCATGCCGGAAATCCCTCCGACATCACCGATCCCGAACATCTCGAGCTCGCGGAATGGCAGCGGCTGTTCCTGTTCACCCGCGCCGACACCATCTACGGCGGATCCAACGAGATCCAGCGCAACATCATCGCCGAGCGCGTGCTCGGCCTTCCCCGGGAGGCACGTCCGTGACCGCAACACCCCGTCCCGCATCCCCGCTCGCGACCCCGCCGGTCGAGACCCCCGGCCACGGACTGCTCCGCGACAAGAAGGTCGTGGTCACCGCCGCCGCCGGTACCGGCATCGGATTCGCCACCGCGCGTCGCGCGCTGCTCGAGGGCGCCGACGTGCTCGTCTCCGACTTCCACGAGCGCCGGCTCGGCGAGTCCGCGGAGAAGCTCGCGGCCGAGTTCCCCGAACAGCAGGTCGCGACGATCGTGTGCGACGTGTCGTCCACCGAACAGGTCGACGCCCTCATCACCGGCGCCGCCGACCGGCTAGGGCGCATCGACGTGCTCGTCAACAACGCTGGACTCGGTGGCGAGACGCCCGTCGTCGAGATGACCGACGAGGAATGGGATCGCGTCCTCGACATCACCCTCACCAGCACCTTCCGCGCGACCCGCGCGGCACTGCGCTACTTCCGCTCGGTCGACCACAACGGCGTGCTCGTCAACAACGCGTCGGTACTCGGCTGGCGCGCCCAGCACTCGCAGGCGCACTACGCGGCGGCGAAGGCCGGCGTCATGGCCCTGACCCGCTGCTCCGCGATCGAGGCCGCCGAATACGGCGTGCGCATCAACGCCGTCGCCCCGTCCATCGCCCGACACCCCTTCCTCGCGAAGGTCACCAGCGAGGAACTGCTCGACAACCTCGCCGCCGGTGAGGCCTACGGCCGCGCCGCCGAGGTCTGGGAGGTCGCGGCGACCATCGCGATGCTCGCGAGCGACTACACGACCTATCTGACCGGCGAGGTCGTGTCGGTCTCCTCCCAGCGCGCATGAACCCGCTCTCGGTCGGCTTGAAAGGATGTCCGTCATGACTCCCTCACGCGACGACACCTCCAGCAAGTCCGGACGCCGCGCGGAACTGCTCGACATCGCAGCCGACCTGTTCGCGTCGCGCGGTGTGCGGGCCACGACCGTGCGCGACATCGCCGACGCGGCGGGAATCCTCTCCGGCAGCCTCTACCACCACTTCGATTCCAAGGAGTCGATGGTGGACGAGATCCTGCGGGCCTTCCTCGACGACCTGTTCGACCGGTACCGCAAGATCGTCGCGTCGGGTCTGCCGTCCCGCAAAACCCTCGCGGCACTCGTCACCACCTCCTACGAGGCGATCGACCGGTCGCACGCCGCGGTGGCGATCTACCAGGGTGAGGCCAAGCATCTCGAGGGCGACCGCTTCGCCTACATCGGCGAACTCAACACCGAGTTCCGCGACCTGTGGGTGGGCGTGATCGAACGCGGCGTCGCGGACGGTTCGTTCCGGCCCGACGTCGACGTCGAACTGGTCTTCCGGTTCCTGCGCGACACCGTGTGGGTGGCCGTGCGCTGGTACCGGCCCGGAGGCTCCCTCAGTATCGATCAGGTTGCCCAGCAATACCTTTCCATCGTTCTCGACGGACTGTCGAACCAGAATTCTTCGTAAGGAGACATCATGACCGAGGCCTACATCGTCGACGCGGTGCGCACCCCCATCGGCAAGAAGAAGGGTGGGCTCGCGGACGTGCACCCGGCCGACCTGGGCGCGCACGTGATCAAGGCGCTCGTCGAGCGCACGGGCATCGACCCCGCCGACGTCGACGACGTGGTGTTCGGTTGCGTCGACGCCATCGGCGGCCAGGCCGGCAACATCGCCCGCACCGCGTGGCTGGCCGCCGGCTACCCGCAGCACGTGCCCGGCGTGACCGTCGACCGTCAGTGCGGGTCGAGCCAGCAGGCCCTGCACTTCGGTGCCCAGGCGATCCTCAGCGACACCGCGGATCTCATCGTCGCCGGTGGCGTGCAGAACATGACGCAGATCCCGATCTCCGCGGCCATGATCGTCGGGCAGCAGTACGGCTTCGACACCCCCTTCGGTGGGTCGAAGGGCTGGACGGAGCGCTACGGCAGCGACGAGGTGTCGCAGTTCAAGGGTGCCGAGATGATCGCCGAGAAGTGGGACCTCAGCCGCGAGGAACTCGAGAAGTGGGCGCTGCAGAGCCACGAGCGCGCCAAGGCCGCCATCGCCGAGGGACGCTTCGAGAACGAGATCGTCCCCTTCGGTGACGCCACCGTCGACGAAGGCCCGCGCGAGACCAGCCTCGAGAAGATGGCGTCGCTGCAGACCCTCGTCGAGGGCGGACGCCTGACCGCCGCCGTCGCCAGCCAGATCTCCGACGGCGCATCCGCGGTGCTGCTCGCCTCCGACGAGGCCGTGAAGAAGTACGGCCTGAAGCCCCGCGCGCGCATCCACCACCTCAGCGCCCGCGGCGACGACCCGATCTTCATGCTCACCGCCCCGATCCCCGCCACGCAGTACGCCCTCGAGAAGGCCGGCCTGACGATCGACGACATCGACCTCATCGAGATCAACGAGGCCTTCGCGCCCGTCGTCCTGGCGTGGATCAAGGAGATCGGCGCCGACCCGTCGAAGGTCAACGTCAACGGCGGCGCGATCGCCCTCGGCCACCCGCTCGGCGCGACCGGCACCAAGCTGATGGCGACACTGCTCAACGAGCTCGAGCGCACCGGTGGTCGCTACGGCCTGCTCACCATCTGCGAGGGTGGCGGGACCGCCAACGCGACCATCATCGAACGCGTCTGACCCACCCCCTTCACATCCGCGCGCCCGTTCGTCACCCGCTGCTGCGATCGCCGCAGCGGACGGACAGCGGGCGCGCGGAAGCGAACGTATGGTCCGGTCCGGAGGTGACGTCTACCCTCGAAGCATGTGCCGGAACATCACGGAGCTGCGGGGGCTCGAGCCGGCTGCGACCGCCGAGGAGATCGAAGCGGCCGCACGGCAGTACGTCCGTAAGGTCAGCGGGATCCACAAACTCTCCGACGCCACCCGGGAGCCGTTCGAACAGGCCGTCGCCGAAGTGACCGCGACGACGACGAGATTGCTCGCGGCCCTTCCCGAGCGGCGGCAACCACCGCCCTCGGTGCCGCCGCTACGTCGGCCCGAGGTGCAAGCCAGGATCGCCGCACGCGGCTGATCGATTCCGGTTCGTTCGTCGACGCGCGCGGGTAGCGTGACGCTGGTCGAGATTCGAGCACGTTCGAGGCCCGTCGCGACCTCCGCGGGTCTGCGGGCGAGCCTGGTGAGGAGCCGATATGGCTGTGGACCCGGCGCCGCCGACCAGCAGCGAGGTGGAATATCTCCGGACCGACCCCGATCTTCCACCGGTCGGTGTCGTCGACCGGACACCGATATCACCCACCGCGAGGATCGTCTTTCTCGTGCTCGCGATTCTGGGGGCGGTCGCCTGGTCGATCATCGCGCTGGTCCGCGGCGAGGAGATCAACGCGGTCTGGTTCGTCATCGCCGCCGTGTGCACCTATCTCGTCGCCTATCGCTTCTACGCGAAGTTCATCGAACGCAAGATCGTGCAGCCACGCGACGACCGTGCGACACCTGCCGAGGAACTCGAGAACGGCAAGGACTACATGCCGACGGACCGTCGGGTGTTGTTCGGCCACCACTTCGCCGCCATTGCCGGCGCGGGCCCGCTCGTCGGCCCGGTGCTCGCCGCCCAGATGGGTTATCTGCCCGGCACGATCTGGATCATCGTCGGCGTCGTCTTCGCCGGTGCGGTCCAGGAC
Organism: Rhodococcus sp. 852002-51564_SCH6189132-a; assembly: GCF_001665495.1. Lineage (NCBI taxonomy): Bacteria > Bacillati > Actinomycetota > Actinomycetes > Mycobacteriales > Nocardiaceae > Rhodococcus > Rhodococcus sp. 852002-51564_SCH6189132-a. The sequence continues at coordinate 79,802 of NZ_LZMJ01000013.1, read as the reverse complement.
TTCCTCGTCCTGTGGATCTCCTCGCGCCGCCGCGGACGCAGCCTCGGCCAGATGGCCCGCGAGGAACTCGGGCCGATCGGCGGCGTCGCGGCGCTCATCGCGGTCTTCGCCATCATGATCATCCTGATCGCGGTGCTGGCATTGGTGGTCGTGAACGCGCTCGCCGACAGCCCGTGGGGCCTGTTCTCCATCGCGATGACCATTCCCATCGCACTGTTCATGGGCGTCTATCTGCGCTACCTGCGACCCGGCAGGGTCGCGGAGGTGTCGCTGATCGGCGCCGTTCTGCTGCTCGTCGCGATCATCGCGGGTGGCTGGGTCGCCGAGACCGACTGGGGAACGAACTGGTTCACCCTGTCCCCGGTGACGATTTCGTGGCTGATGATCGCCTACGGATTCGCGGCGTCGGTGCTGCCGGTGTGGTTGCTGCTCGCCCCGCGCGACTATCTGTCGACCTTCATGAAGGTCGGCACGATCGTCCTGCTCGCGATCGGGATCCTCGTCGCACGACCGAACCTGGAGATGCCCGACATCACGTCGTTCGCGATCGACGGCGATGGTCCGGCCTTCGCGGGGTCGCTGTTCCCGTTCCTGTTCATCACCATCGCATGTGGCGCACTGTCTGGATTCCACGCGCTCATCTCCTCGGGCACCACCCCGAAACTGCTCGAGAAGGAGAAACAGATCCGGCTGATCGGCTACGGCGGCATGCTCACCGAGTCGTTCGTCGCGATCATGGCGCTGGTCACCGCCTGCATCATCGACCAGCACCTGTACTTCACGCTCAACGCTCCGGCCGCCCTCACCGGCGGCACCCCGGAGACCGCCGCCGCCTACGTCAACGGTCTCGGGCTGGGGTCGCCCGACATCACCCCCGAACAGATCTCGGCGGCAGCCGAATCCGTCGGGGAGGAGTCGATCATCTCCCGTACCGGTGGTGCCCCGACGCTCGCGTTCGGCATGTCCCAGGTGCTCAGCGACCTGTTCGGCGGCGACAGCCTCAAATCGTTCTGGTACCACTTCGCGATCATGTTCGAGGCGCTGTTCATCCTCACCACCGTCGACGCGGGAACGCGTGTCGCGCGGTTCATGCTTTCGGACTCGCTCGGCAACTTCGGCGGTCCCGCTCGTCGCTTCAAGGATCCGTCCTGGCGTCCCGGCGCCTGGTTGTGCTCCGCGGTCGTCGTCGGCCTGTGGGGTGCGATCCTGCTGATGGGCGTCACCGACCCGCTGGGCGGCATCAACACGCTCTTCCCACTGTTCGGCATCGCCAACCAGTTGCTCGCCGCGATCGCCCTGACCGTCGTGCTCACCGTCGTCGTGAAGAAGGGACTGGTGAAGTGGGCGTGGATCCCCGGCGTGCCGTTGGTGTGGGATCTGATCGTGACCATGACGGCGTCGTGGCAGAAGATCTTCTCCGGCGACCGCGCGGTGGGGTACTGGGCCCAGCACCGAGCTTTCGTCGACGCGAAGAACTCCGGCGCAACCACATTCGGTTCGGCGAAGACTGCCGACGAGATCGATGCCGTCATCCGCAACACATTCATCCAGGGCACGTTGTCGATCGTGTTCGCAGTGCTCGTGCTCATCGTGGTCGCCGCAGGAGTAGTGGTGTGTACCAGATCGGTCCGGGCCGGGGGTATGCCCACCACCGAAACACCCGACGTGCCGTCGAAGATATTCGCGCCCGCGGGCTTCGTGCCGACCCCGGCCGAGAGGGAACTGCAGAAGGAGTGGGACGAACTGATCGCATCGGGCAAGGTCCGCGCCCCGGGCGCCGCACACACCCATGCCTCGCGGCATCGCGACGGGGACGGAGGTGGGTCGTGATCACAGCACTGCGTCGGGCGTGGTGGTGGATCGGTGCCGTCATGGGCGACCACGACTACGCGAGGTACGTCGAACTGCACCGCCGGCAGCATCCGGATCGACCACCGCTGAGCGAACGCGACTACTGGCGTGAGCGGCACGCTGCAGCGGATGCGAACCCGGGAAGCCGATGCTGTTGAGCGGGGAGGTCGGGCATGACGCCGTACGAATCGATCCGCGTCGAGACGCGCGATCGGGTAACGACTGTGATCATGGCCCGTCCCGAGCGCCGGAACGCGGTCGACGGTCCGATGGCCGCCGAACCGGCCGACGCGCCTCGTGCTCTCCAAACCGGTGATCGCGGCGGTGGAAGGCTACGCGGTTGCCGGTGGACTCGAACTGTCACAGTCTTCCCACAGACCTGCATGCGCAACGACCGCCGCTCGGTCTACGAACAGTTCGTATTCGCCCTCGGTATGGAGTCCGTTGGAAGCGACACGGTCGGAGGGGCAGCGCGGTTCGCGTCCGGGGAGGGCAGGCACGGTTCGTTCTCCTGGCCCGATCCTCGACACCGATCACGCGATCAGGCCCCGCTCGCGCGCCGCGACCACTGCGGCGGTGCGATTGTCCACCTCCAATTTGGTGAATGCGTGCACCAGATGGGATTTCACGGTTGCCTCGCTGACGAAGAGCTGTTTGGCGATCGCGCGATTGGACAACCCTTCGGCGACCAGCGACAGCACTTCGATTTCGCGGGCGCTGAGGTCGGTGCGGGGCTGCTGCATGCGGCGGTAAAGGCGCTGGGCCACGTCCGGGTCCAGGACGGTCTCCCCACGGGCCGCCGCGAACACCGATTCGATCAGCACTTTCGGGTCGGTGTCCTTGAGGAGGTAGCCCGCCGCACCGGCTTCGACCGCGCGCAGAATGTCCGCGTCCGTGTCGTAGGTGGTGAGTACGACGACCCTCGGCGGATCGGCCGCAGTCAGGATCCGGGCGGTCGCCTGCGCCCCGTCGATCCCCGATCCCAGACGCAGATCCATCAGCACCACATCGGGTTTCTCGGCCGACGCCGAAGCCACGGCTTCCTCACCCGAGGATGCTTCGGCGACCACCATGATGTCATCGTGCGACGCCAGCAACGCGCGTAGTCCCGCCCGTACCACCGGGTGATCGTCGACGAGCAGTACACGTACCGCACTCATGCGACCCGCCCGATCGGAAGGGTTGCGGCGACCGCGGTTCCGTCTCCGGGTGCCGATTCCACGACGAGTGTGCCACCCAGTTCGGCCAGTCGTTCCCGCATCGACCGTAAGCCGAATCCACCGTCCTGACGTTGATCGAAGCCGATACCGTCGTCGACGATATCGAGCCGTACTTCGTCGGATGCGTAGCTCAATGTCACCCGTACCCGACGCGCCCGCGAATGCAACCGCACGTTGGCGAGAGCACTCTGGGCGACGCGGAGCAAGGCGACGTCGAAGTCCGTCACCAGCGGGATCGGATCGCTGTCGGTGAGTAGGTCACCGGTGATCCCGGTCTGCTGCTCGAGTTGGTCGAGCAGGCGCCGCAACGCGGATTCGAGCGGTGCGGACTCGAGCGCAACCGGCGCGAGCGCGTCGACCACCCGGCGGGCCTCGATCAGATTCTGCTGCGCGGTGTCCGCGATCTGCGCGAAGACCGCCGCAGAATTGTCGGGAGCGCGCTGCCCGGCTCGGGAGAGCAGCAGAATGGACGAAAATCCCTGCGCCAGAGTGTCGTGAATGTCACGCGCGAGGCGGGAACGTTCGGTCAGTGCGCCCGCTTCCCGTTGCAGCGCGACCAATTCGTCCTGCGCCCCGAGCAACTCTCGGTGCGCCTCGGTGAGTTCGTCCACCAACTGCTGTCGCTGCGCGGACTGCCGCACCAACTGTTGGTAGACGACGGCCATTCCGGCGGCAGCTGCCGCCCCGAACACTGGTCCGAGAATCGAGGCAACCGTGTTCGTGGTGCCGTGCCACAGCGTCGCTGCGATCGCTATCGCGGTCAGCATGATCGTCACCGTCAACGCGACCGGAGTGGAGAACAGGGGAAAGCACAGGAAGAACAGGGCGAACGCCAGCCAGACGAAGTTGACATCCGCCACCACGAGAGCCAACCAGCCCAGCCCGAGCGCAGCGAACCAGATCTGCCCCGACCGGCGCTGTACCGGCTCCCCGTTCTCGAAGCCCTCACGCTGCGCGAACGAGATCCCGAAGAGATACCACCCGGCTACCACGACAGCGAGCGCGACGATCGGAACGGGATGAGCACTGTCGGTAACCGTGCGCACGACACCCACCGCGAGGAGCAGGAAGAACAGCAGATGGGCGCCGAATTGCATGGCGCGTAGCACCGGCACGGCCCCGCCCGAGTCAGACCCATCGGAATTCCGCATCTCGCCCACTCTAATACCGCACTATGCCGTCGACCGCACCGATCGACGATCTCCAACTTTCGATGGATCAGCGAACCCAACCAATGCGCGATGCCGGGAATGTTGCCTTGCACGACACTGAGATGCATGTTCCTCGCTTTCCGTGATCTCCGGTTCGCCAAAGGTCGCTTCACGCTGATGACCTCGGCCCTGTTCTTCATTTCGCTGATGGTGGTCACGCTGTCGGGGCTGACCTCCGGACTGGGTAATCGGTCTATCGCTGCGATCGAGAACATCGGCGCCGACCACTTCGCATTCGGTGCTCCCCCCGATGGCCGCTCGGTCTCGTTCGCCGAGTCGACCGTGACGACGCGGCAGTATGCGGAACTTGCGGAGGCCGACGGTGTCGATGCTGCGTCGATCATCGGGGTGGCACCCGCTCGGATCAGCGTCGACGGTCGAGAAGTTGCCGCTTCTGCGTTCGGCGTCGACGGGCATTCTTTCGCCGCTCCGGTCGTGCTCGGTGCCGGCTCGGTAGCCGTGGACGCCGACCTCGCCAATGACAACGGATGGACGAACGGAACCCGGATTTTGATGAGCGGAAAGGTATTCACCATCACCGCTCTGGTCGACGACTCGTTCTACAGTCATCAGCCCGTGGTCTGGATGGACCACGACGCATGGATGTCACTGCCGTCGGCCGGTGGCAGTGACGGCACCGTCGTTGCATTGCGGACCTCCGCAGGGTTCGACGCCGATTCTGTCGGTGAGGCGACCGGGACGGCCGTCACCGACGGCCGCGGTGCGCTGAACGCGATCGGGTCGTACACCTCCGAGCGTGGATCGCTGCTGTTGATGCAGACGATGCTGATGATCGTCAGCGCCTTGGTCGTCGGGGCCTTCTTCACGGTATGGACCATCCAGCGCGGCCAGGACCTCGCTGTGCTCAAGGCTGTCGGTGCCTCCACCCGCTATCTGCTCCAGGACGCACTCGGGCAGAGCTCGATCGTGCTGGTACTCGGATCCGGACTTGGAACCCTGGCCGCAGCCGGTCTCGGAACGGCAGCCTCGCAGTCGGTTCCGTTCTCGCTCACGATGTCCACCACCGTGGTTCCGTTCCTCGCCCTCGTTGCGACGGGCATGATCGGCGCGGCTGCTTCCCTGGTCCGTATCGCCAAGGTCGACCCGCTCGCTGCCCTTGCAGCCGCTCGATGAGTCATCTACCGAGAACGAAGGACTTCGACATGAGTATCTGCTTACGCAACATCGTCCTCAGCTATCCCGACGGTGACGGGCATCGACGCGTCCTCGACGACGTGGATCTCGAGGTCCGACGCGGCGAATTCGTGGCTGTGACCGGTCCGTCCGGGTCCGGCAAATCGAGCCTGCTCGCTGTCGCCGGCCTTCTCATCACCCCCGATTCGGGTCGTGTCGTTATCGACGGCAGCGACATGACGGGACTGGACCGTGACGAGCGCACGACCGTGCGACGCGAGAAGCTCGGATTCGTGTTCCAGCAGTCGAACCTGCTGCCCTCGTTGACCGCAGTCGAACAACTGCAGATGATGTCCCATCTCGCGGGCGACTCGGTCCGCGAGAGTCGTGCCCGTGCCACGGACCTGTTGTGTTCATTGGGTCTCGACGGGCACCTGGACCGGCGTCCGCACCAACTGTCGGGAGGGCAACGGCAACGGGTTGCGATCGCGCGAGGACTGATGAACGACCCCTCGGTGTTGCTCGTCGACGAGCCCACCTCGGCCCTCGACGAGAACCGCAGCCGCGAGGTCGTGGCCCTGCTCGCCGATCTGAGCCGGGATCGGGATGTGGCGATCGTGATGGTCACTCACGACCTGAGCCGGCTGACTCTCGTCGACCGCGCCTGTGCCGTGCGCAACGGGACACTGATACCCCTGCCTGGCTCCGTGCCGAGCGCAATTCACTGAAACAGCGGCGAACTGTTGTCACGCGGTATCGGGAATCTTCCTGACCGGGCCATGGCTTGGGCTTCGGCGGAGTGGGGTCGATTTTCCGGACCGCGGGAGGCATCGTGAACGACCCAGCGCCTGTGTCCGGCGACGCGCGGCGGAGTCTGCGCACGTCGGAACCGATCGAGACCGGTGTTGTTGTCGATTTCTCGCGGAAACTCGACAACAACACCGGTCTCGATCTGCTGGGAATCGGAATCAGGCGGCGGGACGCCCCTGATCGCGCAGGGCGGAGAGGGCGTCGATGCGCTCGACTGCCTCGGCGACGATGCGGTCGATCAGTTCCTGGCAGCTCGGCAGGTCGTCGAGCATGCCGACGACCTGGCCCGAGGCGAGCACACCGGCTTCGGTGTTGCCTTCCACGAGACCGGCCTTGAGGAGCATGGGGGTGTTGGCGGCCATGATGATCTGCTGCCAGGTGCGGTCGCTCGCCTTCTTCATGGCGAGGCCGTCCTTGACGATGGTCGACCACTTCATGCCCGTCATCGACTTGAACTTCGTCGCGTTCCGCGCGGCCGCGAGCAGTCCCTTCGCGTAGGTGGACTTCTCGAGGCTGTTCACCAGGTCGGTGTTCAGGACCCGGTGCGGCATGCCGTCGACCTTGAGTGACACCGTGGTGTCCTGCAGTCCCCGCGAAAGGTACTGCTGCTTCACCGAATCGGGAACAGCACTGTCGCTCGTGAGCAGGAACCGAGTGCCCATCGCGATGCCGGCCGCGCCGTAGGACAGCGCGGCGGCGAGCCCACGACCGTCGAAGAAGCCACCGGCGGCGACGACGGGGATGTCGACGGCGTCGAGGACGCTCGGCAGCAGCAGGGTTGTCGCGACGGGACCGGTGTGGCCACCGCCCTCGCCGCCCTGCACGATCACCGCGTCGGCGCCCCACGAGGCGACCTTCACGGCGTGCTTGGCAGCACCGATCGACGGCACGACGACGATGCCGTGATCCTTGAGCTTGGCGATCAGCTCCTTCTTCGGTGCGAGGGCGAACGACGCGACCTTGACCTTCTCGCGGATCAGCAGGTCGATGCGCTCACCGGCGTCCGAGGCGTCGGCGCGGATGTTGACGCCGAACGGCTTGCCGGTCAGCGACTTGGTCTTCGCGACCGCCGCTTCGAGTTCGGCGTAGGTCATCGTCGCCGAGGCGAGGATGCCGAGACCACCGGCGTTCGACGTCGCGGCGGTCAGGCGGGGACCGGAGACCCATCCCATGCCCGTCTGAACGATCGGGTGCTCGATCCCCACCAGGTCGGTCAGGGCGGTGCGCAGGACGGTCACAGCGAGACCTCGCGGTCGCGCAGACCCTTGGGGTCGATCACCTCGCGGATCAGACGCAGTTCCTCGAAGGTCGGCTCGCGGGTCACGCCCGCCTCGTCCAGGCCGGCGACCTCGAAGGAGGTGTTCTCCGCGACGGTGGACGCCTCGACACCCGGGTGCAACGAGAGCGCCCGGAAGGTGTGGTCGGGACCGCCGAAGTCGAAGACACCGAGGTTGGTGACGACCCGCGCGATGTCCAGGAAGCGGTACGCCGGGTTCTCGGGATCGACCTTGTCGTATCCGACACCCGAGACGATATCGACCGTGTCGACGAAGACGCGCGAGGAGTGCTTGCCGACCCAGTAGCTGGTCGCGTGGTTGATCGTGTTGCCGGGAGCGCCGCGCACACCGAACATCTGGCGTGTCGGCTGCTGGAGTGGACCGAAGGCCGACAGGTTCTGGTTGCCGTACCGGTCGATCTGGTTGGCGCCCATCACCACGTGGCGGCGGCCCGAGGCGACGACGTCGAACACCTTGCGGAAGGGCATCCAGCCTTCGATCGGTGCCTTCGCGCCGAGGGCCGGGACGTCGGCGAGGATGAGTGCTTCACCGTCGGTGATCAGCAGGTCGGGCTCGGTGGTGAGCTTGGCCAGGCGTGCACCGATCTGCGGCAGTGTCGCCATCGGGCTCGCCATGATCTCGCCGGCACCCGAGAAGATGTCGGCGCATGCGATCGCGCAGTACTCGGCGCGGGTCACGGTCTCGGTGGTGGTCATGCCTGCTCCTGTGCGAACTTCTGGACTGCGGCCTGGTAGTCGTCCTCGCTGCCCGTGAGGAAGCGGTCGACGAATGCCTGCCATGCCTCGGGGTCCTTGGCGGACTCGGCGTAGTGGCGCTGAAACTTCTCGTCGCGGCCGTAGCTGTCGCCCGCGAGGGTGAAGTGCGCCCCGTTCGGTGCTTCGACGATTCCGTCGACCATCATGCGGTTGAGCAGGAGCTGCTGCAGCGGAACCTCTTTCACGAGCTGCTCGGTCTCGACGATCTTCTCGACGGAGACGTAGCGACGTTCGGCGGCCATGCAGTAGAGGTCGTCGAAGTAGGGGTCCACGCCCTGGTAACCGGAGTTGCCGTGCTTGTCGCCGATGTTGAGGTGCACGAACGACGCGTCGAGGTTCAGCGCCGGCATGGCGATGAGGGTCTCGGTGCCGTCCGGTCCGGGATACGGCGAGGTGACGGTCTTCAGTTCACCCTCCCAGAAGTCGACCACGGCCGAACCCAGGCCCGCGCGGAGGGGCAGGAACGGCAGGCGCGCGGCGGCGGCTTCCAGGCCGCACTTGATCATGCCCTCGTCCATCTCACGGGCGATGATCTCGCCGCCCGTGCGGGCCTTGGAGAACCACGGGTCGTAGAACGGTGCCGAGTCGAGCGAGACGAATCCGTAGTACGCCTTCTTCACCTTGCCCGCCGAACACAGCAGGCCCAGATCGGGACCGCCGTAGGTGACGACGGTCAGATCCTTCACGTCCGAACGGAGGATGGCCCGCACGAGGGCCATGGGCTTGCGGCGCGATCCCCAGCCGCCGAGGCCGATGGTCATTCCGCTGCGCAGCTCGCCGACCACGTCGTCGAGCGACATTCTCTTGTCACGCATGGTGTTCCGAACTCCTGGTGGTGTGAGGCGTCAGCTGTTGCTGCGCGGCTTTCCTGTTGCGACGAACTCGTCGCGGTGCTCGTCGGCGATGCCGGCGAGATTCAACTCGAAGGTGAAGCCCTGCTCGAGGCGGTAGCTCGTCTTCACGTCGACGGGGTCGATGCGGTTGATGGCTTCCTTCGCACGGCGGATGACGCGGGTGTCCTTCGCGGCGATCATCTCGGCGACCTCGCGTGCGGCGGCGTCGAGTTCGCTGCGCGGCACGACCTTGTACACCGAGCCGAAGTGCTCGAGCTGCTGCGCGGTGACGTTCTGCGCCGTGTAGTAGAGGGTGCGCATCATGTGCTGGGGGACGAGGCGCGCGAGATGCGTTGCGGCGCCCAGTGCACCGCGGTCGACCTCGGGCAGGCCGAAGACGGCGTCGTCGGAGGCGACGATGACGTCCGCGTTGCCGACGAGGCCGATGCCGCCTCCGACGCAGAAGCCGTTGACGGCGACGATGACCGGTACCTCGCAGTCGTAGACGGCGGCGAATGCCGCGGCACACCCGTGGTTGGCGGCGATCAGGGCGTCGAACCCTTCGGTGGCCTGCATTTCCTTGATGTCCACACCCGCGTTGAAGCCTCTGCCCTCGGCGCGCAGGATCACCGCGTGGGTGTCGAGACTGCGCCCGGCCGTGGTCACGGCCTCGGCCAGGTCGAACCAGGCCTGTGAGGGGAGAGCGTTCACGGGCGGGAAGTCGACGGTGACCGTGGTGATACCGGCGCTGTCGGAGGTCGAGGTGATGCCCATGGCATGTTCCTAACGTCTGTACCGAACCAAGCGATTGCTTGGTAACTTAGCACAGGATAGCCGCCGGACCCAGAGGGTCGAAGGGCCGTAGGGTCGAAGTACGACCGATCATCGAGGAGAGAAGATGCCCGAAGCAGTAATCGTGTCCGCAGTACGGTCGCCGATCGGGCGAGCACGCAAGGGCTCGCTCGCGTCGATCCGCCCGGACGACCTGGCGACCCAGATGGTCGCTGCAGCGCTCGCGAAGGTCCCCGATCTCGATCCCACCGAGATCGACGACCTCATGCTCGGCTGCGGCCAGCCCGCCGGACAGTCCGGCTTCAACATCGCTCGCGTGGTCGCGGTGCAACTCGGCTACGACTTCCTTCCCGGCGTGACCGTCAACCGGTACTGCTCGTCGTCGCTGCAGACCACCCGCATGGCGCTGCACGCCATCAAGGCCGGCGAGGGCGACGTGTTCGTCTCCGCCGGCGTCGAATCGGTGTCGAGCTTCGTGACCGGCAACGCCGACGGTCTGCCCGACACCAAGAACCCGCTGTTCGACGACGCCCAGGCGCGTACCGCCAAGCTCGCTGAAGGCGGAGTGCCGTGGACCGACCCGCGCACCGAGGGTCTGCTCCCCGACGTCTACGTCGCGATGGGACAGACCGCCGAGAACGTCGCGTCCCACACCGGCATCTCGCGCGAGGACCAGGACCGCTGGGGCGTGCGCTCGCACAACCGCGCCGAGGAAGCCATCAAGAGCGGCTTCTTCGAGCGGGAGATCACTCCGGTGACCCTCGCCGACGGCACGGTCGTCAGCACCGACGACGGTCCGCGTCCGGGCACCAACTACGAGGCCGTCAGTCAGCTCAAGCCGGTCTTCCGCCCGGACGGCACGGTGACCGCCGGCAACGCGTGCCCGCTCAACGACGGTGCGGCCGCTCTGGTGATCATGTCCGACACGAAGGCGAAGGAACTCGGACTGACCCCGCTCGCGCGCATCGTCTCCACCGGTGTCTCGGGCTTGTCGCCGGAGATCATGGGTCTCGGACCGATCGACGCGACCCGCAAGGCTCTCGCCAACGCGAACATGGGCATCGACGACATCGACCTGTTCGAGATCAACGAGGCGTTCGCCGTGCAGGTGCTCGGTTCGGCGCGTGAGCTGAAGATCGACGAGGACAAGCTCAACGTCTCGGGCGGTGCGATCGCGCTCGGTCACCCCTTCGGGATGACCGGTGCCCGCATCACCGCGACACTCATCAACAACCTGCAGACCCACGACAAGCAGTTCGGCGTCGAGACGATGTGCGTCGGTGGGGGTCAGGGCATGGCGATGGTGCTCGAACGCCTCAGCTGAGCTCAGTCCTCCGAGTCGGTCGGGGGGTCGTCGGTCTGCCGCTTGCGCTCGTCCTGGCGCCGGCGGCGCGCGACCTCCCGGTTCGCGAGGACGGCCGCGAGCACGACCGGCCAGACGTACTTCGCCTTGTCTGCGACGGCCTTCACCCACTCGGGCACGGTGAAGTCGAACAGGGAGAATTCCGGCAGGGAGATGGTCGGCCACGGAATGTCGGGCCACGGAATGTCCGGCCAGGGAATGTTGATATCCCAGTCGGGCCAATCGATTTCGGGGATCGGGATCTGTGCGAGCAGCCAGAGCACGATCAGCGGCACGGCGACCCCGGCTACGGCGACCGCCGTGCGCTGGGCGGCGTATTTCCGGGGGTGCGCCCGGATCCATTCCTCGCGAACAGCCGCCTTGGATCCAGGCTCGGGGTCGAGGTCGACCCCGCCGATGCCGGTGAGGGCGGCTGCTGCCGCACCGAGTTCGGTGTCGCCGTCCCACCAGGTGACTCGTCGGGCCGGTCCGATGAAGGTGGGGAGCCTGACGGCGATCGCGCCGCGTTCGTGCCCGTCGAGGACGACCTTGTCGTCGGAGGTCTTCTTCGTGGCGATCTCCTCGCCGTCGATCGTCCAGGTGATCCTGCGGCCCAGCCCGGCATCGTGGATTTCCACGGCGTGCTCGGCGCTCTCCCAGGTGAGCAGCCAGCGCTCCGGAGTCTTCGGCATACAGTAATAATAGAGCGGACACTCCATCAATGGCATCCAGGGAGCCGAGGACATGGCACGTACGGTCGATCCGGTCCGGCACGAGGCGCGCCGCCTCGGGATCATCGACGCAGCTCTGACCTGCTTCGCCCGACACGGCTACGACGGCACGACCACGGCCGCGATCTGCCGCGAGGCCCGCATCGGGTCCGGAACCTTCTTCCACTACTTCCCCACGAAACTGTCGCTGATGGTGGCCGTTCTCGAACTGGGCACAGCCGAAAGCGTGGCGTGGTTCGAGGCGCAGAGCGGGCGAACCGACGCCACCCGTGTACTCGACGAATACGCCGTTCGGGCAGCAGAGGATGCGTCGGATCCCCGTACGGCCGGCTTCGTCCGAGCGGTCGGGGCTGTGATGACCCGGCCGGAGATCGCGGCTGCTCTCGACCGCGACGCCCGCGCGCTGCGCGACGGATTGCTTCCCTGGGTGCGGCTCGCGCAGCAGGCCGGAGAGATCCGGACCGACCTGCCCGCGGATCGGCTCGTCACCTGGCTACAGGCTTTGCTCGACGGCTACCTCGGCGTCGTCGCCGCCGAGACGTCCTTCGACCCCGTTCTCGAACAGGAAACGCTCCGCGACGCCCTGCAGCGCCTGCTCCGGCCGTAGATGTGCAGATCCGTCGTCACCAGTGGCCGTGGGTGTCGCGCCAGCCCTTGCGGATGATCTTCCCGGTGGCGTTGCGCGGCAACAGATTGCACGTCAGCGTCCATTGCGTCGGAACCTTGAAGTAGGCGAGACGCTCGGATGCGAAGGTCGTCAATTCCTCGACGGTGACCGTGGAGCCTTCGACGAGCACGACCACCGCAGCCACCTCCTGGCCCCATTCCGGGTGGGGCGCGCCGGTCACCATGCATTCGCGGACCGCCGGGTGCAGGGCCAGGACGCGCTCGACCTCCGACGGGTAGACGTTCTCGCCGTTCTGGTGGATGAGGTCGGCGCGCCGGCCCACCAGACGCAGACGGCCGTTCTCGACCACGCCGAAATCACCTGTGCGCAACCAGCGGTCGGGAGTGATCGCCTCGGCGGTCGCCGCCTCGTCGTCCCAGTAGCCGAGCATGACGAAGGGGCTGCGCACACACACCTCGCCCACGCGGCCGTCGGGCAGCCAGGCGCCGCTCTGATCCCGGATCTCGAGGCTCACCGTGATGATCGGCGCGCCCACCGTGCCGGGGAACTCCTCGAGTTCGGCGGCGGAGGCCACAGCGATCGACGTGCTGCACTCGGTGATGGTGTAACTGTCGACCATGGCGTGCTTGCCGAACGGAAGTCCTTCGCGCAGAAGTTGTTTGAATTCCGGCGTCGAAGGTTCCGAGGACAGGGTGAACCGGCTCAGCGAGGTGAGGTCGTATCTGTCGAGATCCTCGTCCTCGAGCATCCGCGCCGCCATCGACGGCACGGCCATCCAGTGGGTGACCTGTTCCGCCTCGATGAGTTCGAGCACGGGACGCACGCCGTACCAGCCCTGGTTCATCACCACGGTGCTGCCGGTGGCCAGGCGCGGCACGATCGTGTTGTGCAGGCTCGTGATGTGGAACAGTGAGGACGTCAGCAGATAGCGGGAGTCCGATGGTGCGGACCGGTCGTATGTGCCGCCGGTCCAGATCGTCGCGATCGCGTCGAGGTACCGGTGGTAGTCGACCACTGCCAGCAGATTCCGCTGCGAGTGCAACGCACCCTTCGGATCCCCGCTCGTGCCCGAGGTGTACAGGAGGACGGCCGGATCGTCCTCGGCGACTCTCGGGGGCGGCGGCTGCGCGCCGTCGAATTCGGCGATGAGGCGCGGTAGATCCTCCTCGATCGACAGCACCACCGTCTGCGCACGGTCGATGCCGGCCACGGCCGCAGCACGCGGACCGTCGACGAAGAGCACCCGGGGTCGCGAATGACGGATACCGAATTCGAGTTCCGGTTGCACCCACCACGCGTTCAGGCCCACCGAGATCGCACCGAGGGCCTGCGTCGCCCAGAAGGCGGTGACCCACTCGGGCCGGTTCGCCGACAGGATCGCGACCCGGTCGCCCACGCCCACCCCGTACCGCACGTGGAGCGCCGCGGCGAGGGCGTACGACATGCGCGCGTTCCGGGCGAAGGTGATCCGCTGATCGGTCGTGACCAGATACTCGCGGTCGCCCCAGGCGAGGGACTGCGAGAGCAGATCCGCCACGGCGACGTCGCGTCTGCGCATGACGGGTATCTCGGTGCCCAGGACGTCCTGCACGACGATCTCGAACTCGCCACCCGGACCGGTGAGTCGCGATACCAGCTGATCGAGGAAATGGGAGGGATCGGAGGGGATGGTCATCGCCTGTATCCCACCGGTGCCCCTGCACGCTTCACGGACGTCCCCTCCTCCATCGAGTGCGTACCGCCAGAATCTCACGACGGGTCACCCCGACTTCGAATGTACCGGTGAGTGGGACGGGCGGTGACGGTCACCATCGCTCTCCCTAGCCTGTGACCTGGGCGTCTGTGGAAAAGCGAGGTCCCGTCTCCGTCGGGTCGCCGCCCGGCGCCCCTGTGAGAAAGGACCGAAGACGAATGACCGCAACGACGCCGACGCCCGCGCAGTGGCGAGGCCACGACCTGGGTGCCCGCACGATCCGCTACGACGAGCGGGACGCGATCCTGTACGCGCTCGCGGTGGGCGCCGGCGCGGCGGACCTCGATCTCGTGTTCGAGGACCGGCTGCGGGTGTTGCCGACGTTCGCCCTGACGCTGGCCCAGTGGGCACCGGATGCGCTCGGTGCGCTCGGTGCCTTCGACACGGCCACCGCGCTCCACGGTTCCCAGAGCCTCGAGGTGCTCGCACCGTTGCCACGCTCCGGGGAGATCGCGATGTCGGCGCGCGTCGGTGAGGTCTGGGACAAGGGCCGGGCAGCGGTGTTCGAGGTCGTCGTCGAGAGCGAGTTCTTCATCGCGACGTGGTCGTTGTTCGCACCGGGAGCGGGAGGTTTCGGCGGCGAGCGCGGACCGTCGGCGCCGTCCGCACCGGAGGGGGATGCCGACGTGGTCGGCACGCTCGCCACACGCGCCGACCAGGCGGCGCTTTACCGGCTGACCGGCGACCGGCACCACATCCACATCGATCCCGAGGCTGCGGCGCGCATCGGACAACCCCGCCCCATCCTGCACGGCCTGTGCACGCTGGCGGCCGCGACCCTGCCTCTGGCCGACATGCTCGGAGGGCACCCCGCCGACCTGAAGACGCTGTTCGGGCGCTTCGCGGCCCCCGTCTTCCCCGGCGATGCGGCACAGGTCCGCGCCTGGGGTGACGCAGCGGATGTTCGGTTCGACGTCGTCACGGAGACCGGCGCCGTCCTGTCCGGCGGTCGCGCCGTTTTCGCTTGATCGCCACAACCGTCTGGAGGAAAGACTTGGACACGTTCGCAGATATAGTGCGCGCTCGTCACGGTGACCCGAAGGTGGGGTTGCGTTTCGAGGACCAGCAGTGGACCTGGGGCGAGGTGGTTCAGGAAAGCACCGATCGTGCCGCCGCGATCGTCGCGACCGTGCCCGCTCCCGCAGATCGGCAGCGCCACATCGGGGTGCTGCTCGAGAACGTCCCGGACTTCGTCTTCTGGATCGGCGCCGGCGCCCTGGCCGGAGCAGCCGTCGTGGGCATCAACGCCAGCCGCAGCGGCCCCGAGATCGCCCGCGACATCGCGCACGCGGACATCGACCTCGTCGTCACCGAATCCCGCCTCGCCCATCTGCTCGAGGACACCGGCCACGGACTGCCGACCGACCGCATCCTCGACATCGACGACGATCGCTACGCGGAGTTCCTCGCGCCGTTCCGCGGTGCGGATCTGCCGGAGACGATCCCGTCCACCGACGACATCGCATTGTTGCTGTTCAGTTCCGGTTCCACCGGCGCTCCGAAGGCCGTGATCGTCGGCCAGGGCCGGCTCGCGCGCCTCCTCGGTCCACTCACCGAACGTGTTGGCATGCGCGAGGATTCGATCGCCTATCTGTGCATGCCGCTCTTCCACGGAAACGCACTCATGCTCAACCTCGGCACGGCCATGCGGGCCGGCGCGACCGTCTGCATGATCCGGAGGTTCTCCGCGAGCCGGTTCTCCGACGACATCCACAACTACGGCGCCACTTTCGTCAACTACGTGGGCCGGGCCCTGTCGTACATCCTCAGCCGGCCGGAAGACCCCCGCGACCGCGCGAGCACCCTCGAACTCGCGTTCGGCACCGAGGCATCCGAAGCCGACGTGGCCCGCTTTTCCGAACGCTTCGGCTGCACGGTCGTCGAAGGCTACGGGATGAGCGAAGGCGTCTTCCGCATCAACCGCACCCCCGACACCCCGACCGGATCGCTCGGGGTCGCCGTCGGAGGCGTCGATGTCCGCATCCTCGACGAGGACACCGGGCAGGAGTGCCCCCGCGCCCGTTTCGACGAGACCGGTCGCCTCCTCAACAGTGACGCCGTCGGACAGATCGTCGCGTGCGGTGCCGCCCACACCTTCGAGGGCTACTACAAGAATCCCGAGGCGATGGCCGATCGGGTCAAGGGCGACGACTTCTGGTCGGGGGATCTCGGGTACCGCGACGAGAACGGCTTCTTCTACTTCGCCGGAAGATCCTCCGACTGGCTTCGCGTCGACAGCGAGAACTTCTCCGCCACTCCCGTCGAGCGCATCATCCTGCGGGTGCCGGGCATCCTGTCCGCCCCGGTCTTCGCCGTGCCCGATCCCACGACCGGGGATCA
This sequence comes from Rhodococcus sp. 852002-51564_SCH6189132-a, assembly GCF_001665495.1. Taxonomy (NCBI): domain Bacteria; kingdom Bacillati; phylum Actinomycetota; class Actinomycetes; order Mycobacteriales; family Nocardiaceae; genus Rhodococcus; species Rhodococcus sp. 852002-51564_SCH6189132-a. Next base: position 63,104 of record NZ_LZMJ01000013.1, on the reverse strand, counting down.
GGTCATGTGCGCCGTCGAACTCGAGCCCGGCGCGGAGTTCGACCCGGCGGTGTTCGGGGCGACCCTCGCCGAGCAGCCCGACATGGGAGACAAGTGGTGGCCGCGATTCGTGCGCGTCACCGCGCAGATCCCGCTGACGGGCAGCAACAAGGTGAACAAAGCCCCGCTGCGGGCGGTCGCGTGGAACACCCCAGACACGGTCTACGTGCGTGTCCGACGGACCTCCGAGTACGTCCTGCTCGACGACGCGGAACGCGCGCGCATCGAGCGGGAGTTCGTGGCCAACGGCCGGGCGGCCCTGTTGCCGACCACCGAACCTGCGCCGGTCGCATGATCGCGGTCCGGCCCGGTCTCACGACATCAGAAGGTCTCGACCAGTGAGATGGCCTCATCAGGGGTGATACCGATCACCTAGCGTTTCGGTCGTATCGCGACGGAATGCTCCAGCGGACTCCGCCGCCTGACCTCCTCAACGCTTCCCTCCCGAAAGGACGGACGACCGTGAGCATCGGCACTTCCGAACAATCCGAGATCCGCGAGATCGTCGCCGGGTCGGCTCCCGCCCGCTTCGCCCGGGGCTGGCACTGCCTCGGCCTGTCGAAGGACTTCAAGGACGGCAAGCCGCACTCGATCGAGGCATTCGGGACCAAGCTCGTGGTGTGGGCCGACAGCAACGACGAGATCAAGATCCTCGACGCGTACTGCCGGCACATGGGTGGGGATCTCAGCCAAGGCACGGTCAAGGGCGACGAGATCGCGTGTCCGTTCCACGACTGGCGCTGGGGCGGCAACGGGCGCTGCAAGAACATCCCGTATGCGCGGCGTGTTCCTCCGATCGCCAAGACCCGCGCGTGGCACACTCTCGACCAGGACGGCATGCTCTTCGTGTGGCACGACCCCCAGGGGAACCCGCCGCCCGCGGACGTGACCATCCCGCACATCGAGGGCGCCACGAGCGACGAGTGGACCGACTGGGTCTGGTACACCACCGAGGTCGATACGAACTGCCGCGAGATCATCGACAACATCGTCGACATGGCGCACTTCTTCTACGTGCACTACTCCTTCCCGGTCTACTTCAAGAACGTCTTCGAAGGCCACGTGGCCAGCCAGTTCATGCGGGGTCAGGCTCGTATGGACGCTCGTCCGCACGCGGACGGACAGCCGAAGATGCTCGGAAGCCGCTCCGACGCGAGCTACTTCGGACCGTCCTTCATGATCGACGATCTCGTCTACCAGTACGAGGGTTACGACGTCGAGTCGGTCCTCATCAACTGCCACTACCCGGTGTCCCAGCACAAGTTCGTCCTGATGTACGGCATGATCGTCAAGAAGTCCGACCGCCTCGAGGGGGAGAAGGCGCTGCAGACCGCCCAGCAGTTCGGGAACTTCATCGCGAAGGGCTTCGAGCAGGACATCGAAATCTGGCGCAACAAGACCCGCATCGACAACCCGCTCCTGTGCGAGGAGGACGGCCCCGTCTACCAGCTGCGGCGCTGGTACGAGCAGTTCTATGTCGATGTCGAGGACGTTGCGCAGGAGATGACCGACCGCTTCGAGTTCGAGATGGACACCACTCGCCCGGTGGCCGCGTGGATGAAGGAGGTCGAGGAGAACATCGCCCGCAAGGCAGCCCTCGACGAGCAGGCAGGCGCGCAGCAGTCCACCACGACGGGCTAGGAGCCAAAGACATGCAGAACCGGATGGAACCGTTGCGCTGCGGCGAATGCGCCGCGCAGGTGCTCGTCCAGAAGAACAGCTGGGAGCACACGTCCATCCAGTGGAACACCGATGCGCGCCGTCGTTGCCCTGTCGTGCAGGACGACGACGGGCGCGACGGGCGACCCGGCACGCCCTGGATGTCGTGTTCGCATCTCGACGCCGCGATCGCCAAGGCGGCCGCCTCGGGAGTCATCGAGGTCTTCGACGACACCCCGATCCGAGCCCCCATCGTGCAGTGACCTCTTCAGCTTCCGACTACCTCCTGAAGGACCAGTGATGACCGAAACCCTCGATCTCGACCGCTCGTACTACGGCCCGTGGGCCGTCGTCGCCGGGGGCTCCGAAGGCGTCGGCGCGGCATTCGCCGACGAATTGAGCCGCGCGGGTTTCGATCTCGTGCTCATCGCGCGTAAGCCGGGCCCGTTGGAGGAGACGGCGGACAAGGCACGGAGCAACGGCGTGCAGGTGCGCACCCTCGCGCTGGATCTGCTCGACGACGATGCCGTGGAAGAGATCCGCAAGGCGACCGAGGACATCGAGGTCGGCCTGTTCATCTTCAACGCCGGCGCGAACAGCTACGGCCACGAGTTCGTCACCGGCGACCTCGATGGGTTCCGCGGCGTGATCGAACTCAACGTCCACCGGCAGATCGAGTTGTCGCACCTGTTCGGTGGACCGATGAAAGAGCGCGGGCGCGGTGGCATCATGCTGCTCGGGTCGCTCTCCGGCTACATGGGTGCCGAACACCAGAGCATCTACGCGGCCTCGAAGGCGTTCAGCCGCGTCTTCGCCGAAAGTCTGTGGCTCGAGCTCGCACCGCACGGCGTGCACGTGGTCGAACTGGTACTCGGTGTCACCCGCACCCCGGCGATGGTGCGCGCGGGCCTGAACTTCGACATCCCGGGGATGCTCGTCGCCGAGCCGGAAGACGTTGCGCGTGAAGGTCTCGAACGCCTCCAGGACGGTCCCGTGTGGGTCGCCGGCGGCAACTACGAGGCTGCGGTCAAGCGCAGCGGATTCCCGCGCGACAAGCTCGTCCGAGGCGCGGCTGCCGCGATGCGAGCGCTCCTGAACCGCTGAGCTCTGCCGCTTCCTCTACGACTCGTCCCCGGCTGCGGAACGGCAGCCGGGGACGCTTCATTGTCGGGGGTCAGAAGTCGATGCGCACGTGCTTGCTTTTCGGCTTGGCCTGGCACGCGAGGACGTATCCGTTGGCGATGTCCTCCTCGTCGAGGATCGCGGACGGCGGGGTGTCGACGTCGCCTTCGACGACGGTGCACGCGCACGACCCGCACTCGCCTTCCCGGCACGAGTAGGGCACGTCGAGGCCCTTCGAGAGCATGATGTCCACGAGAGTCGCGCTGCGCGGCCAGACGAGGTCGTGTTCCTCGCCGTCGAGCTGCACCGTCACGGAGGCGGCGTCGGTGTCCGACTCGTCGATCTCGACGGCAGGTACGTCGGCGAACGGATCGCCGGACAGGGAGGTGAAGACCTCGGCGTGGATGCGGTCCTTCGGGACGCCGGCCAGCAGCAGGCCTTCGCGGACGGTATCCATGAACGGCCCGGGTCCGCACATGTACGCGCGGTGATCGGCGAAGGCAGAGACCAGGGTCGCGAGCTGCTGCGTCGTCGGCAGGCCCTGCACGCTCTCGAGCCAGTGCACGACGGTGAGGGCAGTGGCGTGCCGGGCGGCGAGTTCGCGCAGCCTCTCGGCGAAGATGACGGACTTCTCGTCGCGGTTGCCGTAGACGAGCACCACGTTGCGATTGCCGCTGTGGAGAGCCGACTCGAGGATGGACAACACCGGCGTGATACCGCTGCCTCCGGCGAACAGTACGAGTTTCTCGGTGAGATCGACCGGAGTGAACACGCCCGCCGGGGGCAGCACCTCGAGGGTTTGCCCTGCAGTGATGTTGTCGCACAGCCAGTTCGATCCGTACCCGTCGGCGGTGCGCTTGACGGTGACCTTGAGAGGCTCGCCGGTGTGGGGGGAGCTCGCGAGCGAGTAGCACCGTGCCACGGAACCGGTCCGATCGCTCGGGATGCGCAGGGTGAGGAACTGTCCCGGTTTGTAGGCGAAGCCCGCGCGGCGCTCTTCTGGCACGTCGAACACCAGCGAAACGGCGTCGGCGGTTTCCTGGACGACTGCACCGACGGTCAGTACGACGGAGCGTGAACCGACCGGTGTCTCAACGGCTGTCATCGCAGTGGTTCCCTTCGATACGAATACTTCTCGATCGGATCACCGTAGAACGCCGACGGACGCCGACGCCCGTCTCCTCCCGGTAATCGGGACACGGGAGGAGACGGGCGTTCGGATCAGGCGGTGCGCACGCTGCGTGGGATCAGCAAGGTGATCCCGATGGTCACCACGGAGAGCGCGATGAGCATGCCGCCGACCATGTTGATTCCCGCGAGTGGGGTCGCAGTGAACGCGAGCAGCATGGTCGCGATCGACGTTCCGACACCCTGACCCGCGGTACGCAGCACGGCGTTCGTGCCGGTCGTCTCGCTGGTGTTGTGCTCGGGCACGGACTCGACGATCAGGTTCGGAATCGCCGTGTAGGCGAAGGCGGTCGCGACCGACACCACGACGACCATCGCGGTCATGGCCACCACGGAGTGGTGCGCGGTGAGCATGACGACGACGCCGACGATGAACAGGGCGGTACCGAGCAGCATCGACGCGCGTGAACCCACCGCGGCGGAGATCCGGCCGCTCAGCGGAGTGCAGACGAATCCGAACAGGGAGCCGATGAACGAGAGCCAACCCGCGTGCGTCGCGCTCAGGCCCAGGCCGAAGTAGCCGGTGGACGGCGTCTGCATGATGATCGGAATGATCATGGTGACCACGCCCAGCGGTCCCACCGCGATCGCGACGGTGGCCAGCATCGTGAGCGAGAACTTGCGGTCGGCGAACAGGCGCACGTTGATGATGGGGGAGGGTGTGCGCAGTTCCCACCGCACGAGCAGGACCAGAGCGACGGCCCCGCCCAGGATGAGACCGAGGGTCCGCGGGTCCGACCAGCCCCATGACTGGGACTTGTTGACGCCGAGCAGGATCGCGGCGACCGCGCCGGCGAAGGTGACCGCACCGATGTAGTCGATCTTCTCGGAGGTCCCGGTGGGCCGGCGCCACGGGAGGACGAACCAGACGAGCAGCAGGGCGAAGATCGCGTACACGGCGGCGACGACGAAGATCATGTGCCAGCCGGCGTTGTCGATCAGCAGACCGGCGACGAGCAGCGACGCCGAACCGGCGGCGACCGCCGAGCCGGAGATCAGTGCGACGGCAACGGGAACGCGGGAAGCGGGAAGATGCTCGCGCGCCAGCCCGATGCACAGCGGCAGGATCGCACCGGCCACACCTTGGATCGCGCGGCCGATGATGATGCTGGTGAGGCTGTCACCGAGGGCGCTGACCATCGAGCCGAGCGCCGCGACGGCGAGCAGGACCATCAGGATCCGTTCCCGGCCGTACATGTCGCCGAGCCGGCCGCACACGGCGGCCGAGGCGGCCGAGACGAGGAGGAAGGCCGTCACCGCCCATCCGACCGTCGATGCGTTGCTGTCGAATTCGACGATCAACGTCGGGATCGCGGCGAACATCATCGATGTTTCGAACGCACTGATGATCTCGACAGCGATCAGGACCGACACGATCACCCATACCGGCTGCTGCCGGTCGAACCGGCTCCGCCCCTTCGGCGTTGCGGATTCCGGCTGGGAGAGGTCATTGGCGTAGGACGTCAAAGCGCATTCCAGACTCTCGGCGGCCCGATCGCGGGCCGTGCTTCCTGCCCCACGAATGGGAGTGGCTCGGATCACTTGGTATCGCAGGTGAGGGCTGTCACGCTGTTCTATCTCGCTGAGCGAGAACGATTTCGGTGCGTCAGATGAGCACGGCCTCGTGTACTGCGCGGTCGAACTCGGGCAGTTCCGCGCCGTTGCGAAGGGTCGTCGCGAGCGACGGGTCGGCGAGATGGAGCCGACCGATGGCGATCAGATCGAATTCGTCGTCGCCCAGGCGTCGTTCGAGTTCGGGAACGTTGTTGCGCACAGGTGCGCTGCCCTGGAGGCGGCTCTCCCGCAACGTCGTTGCGATTCCGACGCTGCCTACGGCCATCGAATGTGCGCCGGTGACCTTCTTGGCCCAGCCTGCGAGTGTCAGGTCGCTGCCTCCGAAGGCCGGCATGTCGAAGCGGCGGATGCTCGCGTCGAAGACGTCGACGCCGGCTTCCTTCAATGGGGTGAGGACGGCTTTCAGTTCGTCCGGGGTGTGGGCGATCCGGGCTTCGTAGTTCTGTTGCTTGTGCTGCGAGAACCGGTAGAAGATCGGCAGGTCGTCGCCGATGCGCGCGCGGATGGCGGCGACCACCGCGGCGGGGAAACGGGTGCGGCGCTCGAGGTCGCCGCCCCATTCGTCGTCGCGGAGATTCGTTCCCTCCCAGAGGAACGCGTCGAGCAGATAGCCGTGCCCACCGTGCAGTGCGATGCCGTCGAATCCGACTCGGGCAGCGGCGGCCGCCGCGTCGGTATAGGCCGCGACGACCTGCTCGATGTCCTCCACGGTCATGGCCCGCGTGGGCGCTGAGGCCCGGGAGATGTAGTCCTCGCCGTAGGACGTCACGCCGAGCTCGCCCCAGACTCCCGACGGCCGCATGGGGACGAGGTCGGGGTCGACATCTGCGGTCATCGCGCCCCAGAGGGGGCCGACGTGCCAGAGCTGGGGGACGATGCGTCCACCCTCGGCGTGAACCGCGTCGACGACGCGACGCCAGCCGTCGAGGGCTTCTTCGCCGTGCATGTGTGGCACGCGGGGATTGTCGACTGCTGTCGGGTGATCGATCGCGACGCCCTCGGTGAGGATCAGGGCCGTGCCGCCCGCGGCGCGTCGCCGGTAGTACTCCACGACATCCGGGCCGGGCACGCCACCCGGCGAGTGCGAGCGGGTCATCGGCGACATCACGATGCGGTTGCGGAGCTCGAGGGAACGGACCGTCAGGGGACGGAAGAGGGGGGACTCGGTATCCGGCATCGTGGTCTCGACTCTTTCGGCTCGTGCGGGCGACGGGTGCAGGCGGGTTCGGCCCACATCCGAGGTTGTACCCACCGCCCGGTCCGCGGGACAGGGACCTCCTGCTCAGTGAGACGTGCCGGCGGAAGCGCGAGGGGAGGGACGTAGATCGCGGGAGCATCGAGTCCGCTGATCGGGAATTGTGCGACAGGTCACTCGCCTTGTACTCTGGGCATCACTCACAAGAATCAATTTCAATTCTTGCTTTCGTGGGTGATCGGATTCCGGAGAAAGGGTGACGATGTCCGAGGCGCAACGTACGCAGGTCTCCCAGGCACCGAAGCGCGAACTGCCTGCATCGATGGTCGAGCGAATGACCCTCATCCTCGATGCCTTCGACGATCTCTCGTCGCGGCTCACCCTGGAAGAAGTCGCGTGCCGCACCCGGCTTCCGCGCTCGACGGTCCACCGCATCCTCGACCAGATGGTGCGACTCGACTGGATCGACCACGCGTCGTTCGGGTATTGCCTCGGACGTCGTGCGAAGTCCATGGGAGAGGGCGACAGTGGGCACATCCGCGTCCGTGAGGCCGCGGCACCGCTCCTCCACGAACTGCACATGACCACCGGGATGGTCGCGCACCTGTCCGTGCTCGACGGGCCCGACTGCGTCTACCTCGACAAGATCGGCGGCCAGCTCGCCGCGGCACTGCCGTCGCGGGTCGGCGGACGTGTCCCCGCCTACGCCACCGCCGGCGGCAAGGCGCTGCTCGCCGGACTCGAGCCGGAGCAGGTCGATGCCCTCTACCCCGGCCCGCAACTGCCGCGTCGCACCGAGCGGACCATCACCGATCTGTCGACCCTGCACCTCGAACTCAACCGCATCCGCCGTCGCCACGGTCTGGCCTTCGAGACCGGAGAGGCCACCGCCGGTATGTCCTGTGCGGGCGCCGCGATCCGCAGCCCTGCATCGTCGGTCGCCGCGATCTCCCTGTGCGGTCCCACCCGCCCCGGACACCTCGAACGCATCGCGCCGCTGGTCGCCGATGCGGTCCGCACGATCTCGCGCACGCTCTATCCCGAACTCGACACCCCTCGACGCAATCGCGCCGCACGCACGTCCGGAGCGTCGTGGTCGCCGCAGGTCATGGAGCGAATGCTCGCCACGCAGTCGAACGGCTGGATCTGACGGCCGGAGCCGGGCAACATCACGCACCACCCCGCGGCGGGCGGAACATCCCGGTAGTCGGGAACGTTCGAGCCGCGTGAGGTGGATCACTGGAAACCTTCTCGTCATGACGACGGTATCGACTTTCGAGAACACGGCGAGAGAACTCGCGACCGACCGCGGCACCCTCCGCTACCACGAAGCCGGTCAGGGTGAACCACTCCTGCTGCTCCACGGCTCCGGACCGGGCGTCACCGGCTGGCGGAACTACCGCGGTGTGCTCGCCGATCTCGCCGAGCACTACCGGTGCCTCGTCCTGGAGTTCCCCGGCTTCGGCGTGAGCGACCCGTGCGAAGGACACCCGATGGCGATGGCCTCGGTCGCGGTGACCGACTTCCTCGACGGACTCGGCCTCGACCGCGTGTCGATCATCGGGAACTCGATGGGCGGCATCGTCGGGACGCAGTTCGCGATCGCGCAGCCCGAGCGGGTGAAGAAGCTCGTCACCATCGGAGGCGCCGGCCGTTCGGTCTTCGCGCCGTCGCCGGGCGAGGGCATCCGGCTGCTCATGGAGTTCACGGACGACCCCACGCGCGACAAGCTCGTCCGTTGGCTGCGGTCGATGGTCTACGACCCCGCGATCGTCACCGAGGAACTCATCGAGGAGCGGTGGGCACTGGCCACCGAACCGAAGACCCTCGAGATCGCCCGACGCATGTACAGCACCGCGGCCTTCGCTGCGGGCGCGAAGGCCGCTGCCGCCTCCGACGCCACCCCGTACTGGGCGCAGCTCCACAAGATCACCGCGCCGGTGCTGCTGACCTGGGGTCGCGACGACCGTGTCAGCCCCGTCGACATGGCGATGCTTCCCATGCGCGAACTGCGCCGCGGCGAGCTCCACGTCTTCCCCAACTGCGGCCACTGGACGATGATCGAGGCGCGCGAGGCGTGGCTGTCGGCGGTGTTCGCGTTCCTTCGCCGCGACGACGCGTAGGCCCCGTCCGCGCGGACTCGTAACCTGCTCCCGCTCAGCCCCATCGACCGCTCCCGCTCAGCCCCATCGACCGCTCCCGCTCAGTGGAAAAACGACGATACGGGAGCGGTCCACCTGAGACCGTAGGCGTCAACGGAACCGACGCTCACCACGCCGTATCGGGGGCGTCACCCTCACAGAGCTGGAGAGATCATGGGACAGGTGCTCGACTCCGTTTCGGAGTTCGCAGACGAGATCCGCGCGGACGGCGCCGAAGGCGACACGCTGATGCGGCTGACCGACCGCAGCGCGAAGAGGCTCCGCGACGCCGGCGTCATCCGTCTCCTGCAACCGAAGGAATTCGGGGGCCTCGAGGCGCACCCGCGCGAGTTCGCGGAGACCGCCATGGCCATCGGCGCCATGGACGGCGCGACCGGCTGGGTCAGCGGCATCGTCGGTGTCCACCCGTGGGAGATGGCCTTCTTCGACCCGAAGGCCCAGGAGGAGGTGTGGGGCGAGAACCCCGACACCTGGATCGCCTCCCCGTACGCACCGATGGGTGTGGCGACCCCCGTCGACGGCGGATACATCCTCAACGGCCGCTGGTCGTTCTCGTCGGGCACCGACCACTGCGACTGGGTGATGATCGGTGCGGCCGTGGGCGACAAGGACGGCAACCGCCTGAACCCGCCACAGAGCCTGCACGTGTTGCTGCCGCGGTCGGACTACCGGATCGACCACGACAGCTGGAACGTCGTCGGCCTGCGCGGCACGGGTTCGAAGGATCTCATCGTCGAGAACGCCTTCCTCCCCGAATACCGGACCCTGCGCGCCGAGCGCGTCATGGGCGGGGTGGCGTGGCAGGACGCCGGACGCGACGAGACGCTCTACAAGTTCCCCTTCTCGTGCATCTTCCCGCTCGGCATCACCTCGTCGCTCATCGGCATCGCCGAGGGTGCGCTGAACTGCTACATCGAGTCCCAGCGCGAGCGGGTCACGGTGTCCGGCACCGCAATCAAGCAGGACCCATACGTGCTGTCGAACCTCGGTGACGCCGCAGCGGAGATCGCCGCGTCGCGCGCCGCCCTGCTCGAAACCGTCGACCGCTTCTGGGATCTGACCGAGCGGGGCATCGAGGTCACCTTCGAGCAACGCGCGATCGGACGCCGGACCCAGGTCGCCGCGGCATGGCGGGCCGTGCGCGCCGTCGACGAGATCTTCTCGCGGGCCGGCGGCGGCGCGCTGCAGCTGAGCAATCCGCTGCAGCGCTTCTGGCGCGACGCCCACGCCGGTCTGAGCCACGCCATCCACGTCCCCGGTTCGATCTTCCACGCCGCGACGCTCACCCAGCTCGGCGAAGAGCCGCAGGGCATGATGCGGTCGATGATCTGACATCACATCCATTACGGCGAAGGAACATTCGGATATGACGGATATTCGGGGCCTGGGTTATCTCAGGATCCAGACCACAGACATCGCACGATGGCGCGAACTCGTCGTCGACGGACTCGGCATGGCGATCGGTACCGGCCCGGAACCCGACGGCCTGTACCTGCGTGTCGACGAGCGGCGGGCACGCCTGATCGTGCTGCCCGGTGAGGTCGACAAGGCACTCGCCGTGGGCTGGGAGGTACGCGACGAGTTCGCGCTGCGTCGCGTGCGCGAAGCGGTCGAGAAGGCCGGCATCGCCGTCGAGGTCCTCTCCGAGGAGGAGTCGACCTACCGCGACGCCGAGCAGGTCATCGCATTCGACGATCCGGGCGGCACCCGCACCGAGGTGTTCTTCGGTCCGGTGCTCGACCACAGCCCCCTCGTGACGCCGTTCGCCGGTGTCTTCCACACCGGTGAGGAGGGACTCGGCCACGTCGTCCTGCCCACCGCCGCGTTCGCGGAGTCCTACGAGTTCTACACCGAGGTACTCGGATTCCTGCCGCGCGGAGCGACGCGACTCGGTGGCCTGTCGGCACCGCCGCCCGTGCGACGCGTGCGGTTCCTGGGCGTCAACCGCCGCCACCACAGCCTCGCGTTGTGCCCGGCTCCCCCCACCGCCGAACCCGGCCTCGTGCACCTGATGCTCGAGGTCGAGACGCTCGACGCGGTCGGTCAGGCCCTGGACCGGGTGAACAAGTTGGGCTTCTCGATCTCGTCGACCCTGGGCCGGCACACCAACGACAAGATGGTCTCCTTCTACGTGCGTGCCCCCGGCGGATGGGACCTCGAGTTCGGTACCGAAGGCATGCTCGTCGACGAAACCTTCTACACCGCAGAAGAAATCACCGCGGACAGTTACTGGGGTCACGACTGGTCGGGCTCCGAGCCGCTCGCGGCGTTCTCGCCTCCGGTGGGCTGATCGAGTTCGTCCACCCGGATGCCTTCCGACGATGCCACGGCGTACGACGCCGTGGCATCGTCGCGTCGGTGGCCCTGTCCGATCGCCTCGGTACACCCGGGAGGGCGGCTCCCGGTGAGCGGGACCGGAAGGCGGTGCGTCACAGGCTTCGGGGAGAGTGATGTGGATTACAGATCGTGCCGGATCCTCACGCATCTCGACGCGGGCCGTCCCTACGCATGGAACGTACTCGCATGGCACACAAGGTGATCGACCGCCTCGGTGGGGTCGAGGAGGCCACGGTGTTCGGCCGTTCGACCAAAGCGCCTGCTGCCGTTGCTGCTGCGTTCAACTCCGATATCACCTACGCGCTCGACGCGGACGACACACTCTTCGACTCGGCGCACTTCGCGACGATCGTGATCTCCTCGGCCCGCGCCGAGGCCGAACGCGTCGATGCGTCCGGCGACAGCCTGCTCCGTGCCGTCGCTGTCGGCTACGACATGACCGCGCGGCTCAACCTCGCATGCTCGTTCATGGAGGTCGTCGACGGAAAGATGAAGTGGTGGATACTCGACAGTGCCGTGAAGTACTGCCCGGCCTTGCTGCTACACGGGTGCCTCCATCGATGCGTTGCGCGCGCTCGTCCGTGAACACGGCCGGGGGCCGGACGATATCGAACACATCGAGGTTCGGCTCAACCCCGGCGCCTACAGCCAGCGGGTGTTCCACACGCCGGCAACGAGTATCGAACCCGACCATCGTGCCGCGATCCACGGAGCCTTCAACCTCCCGGGCGGATCGGCCAGCTCACCATGTACCAGAACGACAATCAGGCGTTCCTGGTCATCGACGAACAGGCCTACGAGGAAGGAATGGCCACACCGACTTCGAGTCCGCAACTCCGTCACCAGCCGACCTGGGTGTGTGAGACGGTGTCGGAACTAGAGTCCGAAATAGGTCTTCCCGCAGGAACTCTCGGATCGGCGGTGGAGCTCTACAATCGGCACGCCGAATCGGGGACGGATCCGGTCCTCGGAAAGAAGGCGGAGTGGGTGCGGCCCCTCCGATCGCCGATCGCCGCGATCGATCTGCGTGGCATGACCGAAGGTTTCACCCTGGGGGACTGCAGACCTCGGTGGACTCGGAAGTTCTTCACGTGGCGGAGATCCGATTCCCGGTCTGTATGCGGCGGGCCGTTGTACGTCCGGCCTCTCGGCGTGGGGCTACTGCAGCGGCATCTCCCTCGGTGACGGTAGCTTCTTCGGCCGGCGCGCGGGAATGCGTGCGGCGGCGAAGTGAGTGGCACCGGGATGTCCCCTCGGATGCGATGAGCGGAGCATTCCGGATCCGGGTCCGGGAGGGCTCCGCGTGTCGTGCGAGCGTGCCACGGGGCGATGCCGGGTTCGCGACCCCTGCCGTGCGCCGGCTCTGCAATTCGCGCCGGCGGTCGGCGACCGGACCTCGGTGCCGGGTGCGCGGCCTGATCGGGTATTCGAGCACGCGAGGAGCGTTGTCGCCGTAGACGAAAAGGGCGGACCTCCTCACCGTCCTCCGCACGCATTGTGTATGTTCGACGCCGCGAACAGGGGGCATCGATGAACGAACACAGGACTGGGCACGGTTGTCGGGGGCCGGCGGGGGCGGGCTGCCGCCGGGATTCCTCGTCGTCTCCGGTGCGGAAGTGTGCGGTCCAGCCCTCGACGGCGGTGCTCGTCCTGCGGCGATCGACGGTTCGGCCGACCGGTTCGTAGGGAGTCGGTCCTCGGGCGAGGACGACCGGCACGGAATTCGTCTCCGTGCCCGGGACGGGGTATGTGCCCGAACGAGGATCTGGTGTAGAACGTTTCGGAAAGATGTAATTTATGTCCGAAAAGCACGTTCTCTTCATCGTGAAAGGGAGATCCGAGAATTGGAGCCGAGCCGAACAGGTGCGCTGCAGATCGGTCGCTGGCGTCTCAAATACAGACTCGCGGCCGTGCTGTCGATTCCCCTCGTCCTCGCTGTCGCTCTCGGTGCCGTGCGCGTCACGACTCAGCTCGACGAGGCGCAGCGGTCGGCCGCATTGTCCGAGCAGACCGTTGTCGCGCCGGCGCTGCTCGACTTCTCCATCGCTGTGATCAGCATTACCGCCGCCACGAGCCTCGGATTCACGCCCAAGAGCGTGGCCGCGGACGATGTGACGCAGTCCATGAACACTCTGAGGGAACTCGCCGCAGAAAGCGATCTCAGCTCCGATGTCGCCGTAGAACTCGATGCGCTGCTCGCGCAGGGCGACCAGCTCTACGCCGGGGTCATGAACTCCTCCCTCGGAGCCGAGGAGTTCGGTCGCCTGACCACCGACTTCCTGGTGCGGTGCAGGGATATCTTCCGAGATCTGTTCGATCAGTTCGAGAACCACGACGCTCTCGTCGACGCCACGAACCTGCTCCTGATGTGGGACGCGCAGCTCAACCTCCTCGACCAGATGGAGTCCTTCCGGCTGCTGGCCACCAACCCCGAAGCCGCCCGGATCCTGGCGACCGGCGCCATGAACACCGAAGAGTCGACGCTGCGGCTCCTTCGAGGATCGGGGCTCGATACCGGGCAGATCGACGGGATGCTCGGCGGTATCGAAGCGCGCCGTAGGTTGATCGAGAACTTCACGCCGAGCAGGCAATTCGGGGAAGACCTTCGCAACGCCGTACTTTCGGCGTCCCGGTCTTATGCGGAAGGGATCGACAGCGCCAGCGCGCGTATCATCGGGACGCTCGAAGAACTGGCGGACGAGACACGTACCGCGGCCACCCGCGACGCGCTCTTCGTCACGGCAGCACTCGTACTCGCCCTGCTCCTCGCGATAGCAGTCATCCGTTCCCTGTCGGTGCCCCTGGGACGTCTGCGAGACAACACTCTCGCAGCGGCGAACACCGAGCTTCCCGCCGCCATCGCGGCGGTCAAGGACGGGGCCGACATCGACACCGTCCGTCTCGCTCCCGTCGGCACCGATACGGACGAGGAGATCGGCGAACTCTCCCGAGCGGTGGATTCGATGAACACGCAGGCGCTGCGTCTCGCCGGCGAGCAGGCCCACCTGAGGAAACAGGTGAACGTGATGCTCGAGACGCTGGCACGCCGCAACAAGACCCTCGTCGAACAGCAACTCTCGCTGATCGAATCTCTCGAATACGAGGAGAAGGATCCCGCCCGGTTGCAGAGCATGTTCGCTCTCGATCATCTGGCGACGCGCATGCGGCGTACCGGCGAATCCCTGTTGGTTCTCGCGGGCACGCGCCCGCGTACTCGCAGCGGGCCCGCACCGCTCGGCGACGTGCTCCGCGGTGCGGTGTCCCAGGTGGAGAACTACCAGCGGGTGCAGATCGGGAACACCCCGCGCGGATATCTCGTCGGTAAGGTGGTGAACGACGTGGTGCATCTGGTGGCCGAACTCGTCGACAACGCGCTGCGGGCTTCCCCGCCCACCACTCCCGTCAGGTTCGAGTTCTCCTCCGCCGTGGAGGGTGGCCTGCTTCTCGATATCGCCGATCGCGGAATCGGTATTCCCCGAGATATCATGGAGGAGATCAATATCCGTCTCGCGGCGGGTGAGAATGCCGATGTCGACGCCCCGCGTCAACTGGGATTGTTCGTGATCGGGCGTCTGGCGGCCCGCAACGGCATGAGCGTGCGTCTGAGGCCGACCTTCGACACCGAGACGAACGCCGGTGTCACGGCGTCGGTCTACTTCCCGGCCGCTCTCCTCAGCGAGGTGCACACGGTCCAGCCCACCGTGATGACGGAACGCCCCCGCCGGCTCAGGACCGAGGAACTTCCGTCCTTGGTGCCGTCGACGACGCCCGCCGGAGGTATTGCCCACGGAAAGTATCGTGGTTGACGTGTGACCGGAAGTGATGCCACCGCCGTCGAGACGGCGGTGGCATCACTCGTACCGCGGGTGTTCCGGTCTGCCGGTGGTCTCGGCCGGCCACCGAACCGTGTTCGCACGGTACCCCCGGCTCACATCCCCCCGACGGATCCGTCGGGAAGATGCACTGCGGACCCGGGGGGTCGCGGCCACGGATGCCCCGTCAAGCGTTCGATGTCGTTGTTGAAGCGTTCGAGCCGGGGTTCGCGATCCGTTGGTGGATCTGCGCGTCACCGCCCGCCGGCCCGTACTGCTCACCAACAGTGCTTCGATCGTGGTGGGTTTCGCGAGGTACGCCCAGTCGCTGATTCTTCCGCAGATCCTGCAGCTGCCGGAAGAGACCGGTCACGGACTCGGCCGGTCCATGATCATGATGGGTCTGTGCATGGCACCGGGTGGTCTGATGATGATGGCGGTCTCTCCCATCGGAGGAAAGCTCTCGGCTCGCCACGGCCCGAAGACCACGCTGCTGGTGGGCTGCCTGATCATCGCTCTGGGGTACACGGCAGGGCTGCTGTTGATGGGATCGGTCCTGGGCCTGGCAGTCGTCGCCGCGATCTGCAGCACGGGAGTCGGGTTCGCATACGGTGCGATGCCCGCCCTGATCATGGGGGAGGTCCCTGCCACGGAGACGGCATCCGCCAAAAGCGTGAACAGTCTCATGCGGTCGGTCGGCACGTCCTCCGCTTCCGCCGTCGTCGGTGTCGTCCTCGCACAGATGAGCGTGCCGTTCGCCGGTCATACCATTTCCACGGAGTCCGGCTTCCGGGTCGTCCTGCTGACGGGCGCAGGCGTCGCGCTTCCCGCGGCTGTCCTCACCGTCGCCGGTCCGCAGTCGCGCCGGGCCCGTCTCGCGAAGGTTGCCGCCGGCGCGACGCCCTCCGTGAGGGTGTGACGACGACTTCCTCCGCCCGTCGGTAGCAGCGGACGGAGGAAGTATCGGCGGAGTTACCGCGCGTCGAGCCCGAACGCCCCGCGGTAGAACACCATCGGACTCCGGTCGCCGACGCACTCCAGTTCGGCGACCCGGCCGATGACGACGTCGTGATCACCCGCGACGTGCACATCCTCCACCGATGCGTGCACCCGCAGCAGGACATCCGGCAGCGACGGAGTGTCCCAGCGGGACAATTCCCAGTGGAGACCGTCGAACTTCGGACCGCGGCTCGACCCGAAACGCGCGCACAGATCACTCTGGTCGGCACCGAGCACGTTGACGGTGAACCGGCCGACGCGGCGGATCCGCGGCCACGCGCGCCCGCGGTGATCCGCGCAGAACAACACGAGGGGCGGTTCGAGCGAGACCGACGCGAACGACTGGCATGCGAAGCCGGTGGGCCCGTCCTCGTCGAGACCGGTCACGACGGTGACGCCGCTCGCGAACCGTCCCATGGCACGTCGCATCTCGTCGGGGCCCGGCAGTTCGATCCTGTGGTCGGTGTCGCGGGTCGGTATCCGGGTCTGCATGTGGCTCACTCCGATTCGATCGTGGAGGTCGACTCCGACCGTCCTTCTCCGACTCCGACGTTACGGCCCGAGAAAGTCGGGACGGACCGGCTTCTCGCTCAGTGGACGCTCGGATCCGATGCCGTCCCAGCACGACGTCCGGTGCCCGTGCTCCCACCGTTCGGGACCGTGGACGATCCGCGATGCGACAATCTGCCGGGCGGTTCGGTGCAGAATCGACGGGTCGTCATCGTGGAAAGGGGGACCGGTGCCCAGAATCGGTAAGGCGCGGGACGGAGCCGAGCCGACCTCGGTCGAACAACGGCGACGCCATGTGCGGATCCTCGAGGCTGCAGCGCAGCTGGGGTCCGAGCACGAATTGGCCCGCGTGCAGATGACCGAGGTGGCGAAGAACGCCGAGGTCGCGATCGGCACCCTGTACCGATACTTTCCGTCGAAGACGCACCTGTTCGTGGCGTTGCTGCTCCACCGGCTCGAGCTCGGCGCCGACCGGTTGCCCGAACGGAAACCGGGGACGAGCGCGCGCGAGGCGATCACCGAGACGCTCGTCGAGATGACCCGCCGGTTCGTCGACCGACCACGCCTGGCCTCCGCGATGTTGCTGTCCAACAGCACCGCCCCGGCCTCGGTGGTTCCGGACTCCACCGAGGTGAGGCGGACGTTCCACCGAATCCTGTTCGAGAGGGCAGGCCTCGACGAGCCGACAGAGGAGGATCGCAACGCCGTGCGGCTGCTGTCGATGTTGTGGTCCGGACTGCTGGTGACCTATCTCAACGGCGGAGCGACCCTCGAGGAGACCGAGGCCGATGTGCGGAGGAGCTGCGACCTGCTGCTCGCGCACCTGTCGGAGTAGGGCACCGGAAACGACGCGAGTCCCCCTCCGCGGTCTGCGGAGAAGGACTCACGTCATCGGTGCGAGAAGACTATCCGGCCGCACCGATCGGGGGTGCGGTGTCCAGGACGTCCCCGAGGGCAGCTGCCGTCGCGTCGGCGCCGCCGAAGGTGAACGCAAGCTGCCGGCCCCACAGGAAGTAGCGGTGGATGGGGTAGTCGATGTCGGCGCCGATGCCGCCGTGCAGGTGCTGGCCGGTCAAGCCCACCCGCACACCGCCGCGGGACGCCCACCACTTGGCGACCAGGGCCGCGGAGTCGGCTTCGTCCTCGCGTCCGACGTCGATCAACCACGCCGCCTTCCGCACCGTGAGTCGGATCGCCTCGGTGTCGAGGTAGGCATCGGCCGCGCGCAATGCGACAGCCTGATTCGTCGACAGCGGGCGGCCGAACTGTACGCGCTCGGAGGTGTACTTCGCCGTTGCCCGCAGCGTCTCCTCGCACACCCCGAGCTGAACGGCAGCCAGAGCGAGGCGGATACGACGACGGGTCCAGGCCGCGATCTCCTCACCGTCACCGGGCAGGACGTCCTCGGCTCCGATGTGCACGTCCGTGAAACGCACCGCCGCTTCGGCGCCGCGTCCGGTCACAGCGACCGGGACGGTCTCGACACCGGTCGCATCCACCGGTGCGACCACCACGGCGACCGAGTCGTCGTCACACCGCACCGGGACGATGACACCGGCGACGATGGGCGCCCACGGAACGGACGGGATCTCGCCGCTGATGACGAGCTCGTCACCCTTGCGGATCGCTGTCACGGCGGGGCTCGCGCCCGGGGTGTCGTCGAACGCGCCGGTCAGGACGACGGAACCGTCGATGAGCTTGGGAACGTAACGCTCGACCTGGGTTCCCGTGCCGAACTGCGCGAGCGGGAGAGCCGCACCTGCCACGGTGGACCACACCGGCACGGGAGCGACGCGACGACCTTGCTGCTGCAGGATCGTCGTGAGCCCGAGCATGCCCATGCCGGCGCCGCCGACGGACTCGGGTAGTGCGAGTCCGAGGAGGCCGGCGTCGGCGAGTGCCTGCCACAGCGGGGCGTCGAAACCGCCCTCGGTGCGCTCCACCTCGACCACACGCTCGACCTTGGCCAGCGAACCGAAGACCTGCGACGCGAGGTCCTCGACCGCGATCAGGTCGTCATCGAGTTCGAATTCCATGTCAGCTCCTCGTCTCGGCCGGCGTCTTCACCGCAGCCTGTGCCGTCGCGTCGGGGCGCCTGCGGGCGCCCAGGGTCATTCCGAGGGTCTTCGCCGCCACGATCTCGCGCATCACCTCGTTGCTGCCACCACCGAAGGTGTTGTTCTGCGCGCGTCGACCGAGCGCTTCGACGCGGCCCTCGATCACCGCGCCGCGGCTACCGGGACGCAGCAGACCGCGGGCGCCGAGCACCTCCTGCAACATTCCGTAGGCCGCGACCACACCTTCGGTTCCGAACACCTTCGCGGCGGCGGAGTCGCCACCGTCGAGGGTGTTGGCCGCGATGTCCGACACCAGGCGCAGGTTCACGAGGTCGGCGGCCGACAGCAGCGCGTAGACCTCCGCGAGCGTCGAACGCACCCACGGGACGTCGAACAGCACGCCGGGGCCGAAGGGCTCCTGCTTCGCCCAGGCGAGGACCTCGTCGTACATCTCGTTGGCGATGCCACCGCGGGCGGCCAGCGCGACACGCTCGTGGTTGAGCTGGCTCGTGATGAGGGTCCAGCCGCCGTTGAGCTCGCCGACGACGTTGCTCAGCGGAACGCGGATGTTCTCGTAGTACGTGACCGCTGTGCTGATTCCGCCGACGGTCTGGATCTCGGTGGCGGAGAAGCCCGGCGACGAGGTCGGCACGAGCACGACCGAGATCCCCTTGTGGCGAGGCGCGTCCGGATCGGTGCGCACGGCGAGCCAGATCCAGTCGGCGAAGATGGCCGAACTCGTGAACAGCTTGTTGCCGTCGATGACGAGTTCGTCACCGTCGATGCGTGCCCGCGTCTGAAGTGCAGCGAGGTCGGTGCCGGCACCGGGCTCGGTGTACCCGATCGCGAACTTCAGTTCACCCGTGAGGATCTTGGGAAGGAAGAAGTCCTTCTGCTCCTGCGTGCCGTACTTCATCAGTGCCGGCGCAACGGTGTTGAGAGTGACCAGCGAGACCGGTGCGCCCGCACGGATCGTCTCGTCGTAGAAAACGTACAGCGCCTCGGGATCCTCCCCGCGTCCGCCGTACTCCTCGGGCCACCCCAGACCGAGCCAGCCGTCGGCGCCCATCTGCCGGTAGATCTTGTCGAAGACCGGTCCACCCTCGGTCTGATCGACCAGGGCGCGTCGATCGTCGTCGTCGATGATGCGGGCGAAATACTCCCGCAGTTCGGTGCGCAGCCGCCGTGACTTGTCGGACAGCTCGGGATGCATGTGGTCTCCTGAGAGGTGGTCGGGGCCCGGGTTGCGGGCCTAACGGTCGGCCGAGAGGACGATCGCGCTGTGCGGCACCGGCGATCCGCCCGTGACGAGCACGTTGTCGAGTGTCTTCGCCGGCTGGTTCACGGAGGTGCCGCGGATGAGCCGGACGCCTTCGGCGATGCCGTTGACGCCGTGGATGTAGCCTTCGCCGAGCTGACCGCCGTGGGTGTTGATCGGCAGTCGCCCGTCCACCTCGAGGTTGCCGTCGGCGATGAAGTCCTTCGCCTCACCGTGACCGCAGAAGCCGTACTCCTCGAGCTGGAGCAGGACCATCGGGGTGAAGGCGTCGTACAGGATCGCGGCGTCGATACCTTCGGGACCGAAGCCGGCCTGTGCCCACATCTGCCGGGCGACGAGTTCGACCTCGGGCATCGCGTCGATGTCCTCGCGGTAGTAGCTGCTCATCGAGATCTGCTGAGGACCGACACCCTGCGCTGCAGCGGTGATGATCGCCGGCGGGTGCGGAAGATCCCGTGCGCGTCCGGCACTCACGATGACCAGTGCCTGTCCGCCGTCGCTCTCCTGGCAGCAGTCCAGCAGACGCAGCGGGTCGGCGAGCATCCGCGAGTTCTGGTGGTCGTCGAGAGTGATGGGCCGCTCGTAGAACCAGGCCTTGGGGTTGTTCGCCGCGTGCTTGCGCGAGAGCACCGAGATCTGCCCGAAGTCTGCACTGGTCGCCCCGTACTTGTGCATGTAGGTGCGGGCCAGGAAGGCCTCCTGCTGAGCGGGAGTGAGCAGGCCGTAGGGGTTGATCCAGTTCCGGTATTCCTGGTCGGTGTTCGAGTTGTATGCGAAGGGCGGCGGCCCGGCGCCGAAACGGTGACCCGAGCGCTCGTTGAAGGCGCGGTAGACGACCACGACGTCGGCGACACCGCTCGAGACGGCCAGCGCGGCCTGCTGCACGGGTGCGCAGGCGCCGCCGCCGCCGTGCGGGATCCGGCTGAAGAACTTCAGTTCCGGGATGCCGAGCGCGCGGGCGACGGCGATCTCGGGGTTGGTCTCCATGGTGAACAGCGCGAAGCCGTCGACCTCTTCGACACCGATCTGTGCGTCCTCGAGAGCGGCGAGGACCGACTCGCACGCGAGTTGCCATTCGCTGCGGCCGGAGTTCTTGGAGAACTCGGTGGCTCCGATACCGGCGATAGCAGCGGCTCCGGAGAAGCCCTTGACGGTCATCGTGTCTTCCTCTCGTAGGGCTCCACCACGACCTCGGCAGTGACGTGGACGCCTCTGCTGTTGCGGCCCTGCACCTTCAGGGTGACGGTCGCGCCGTCGACGGCGGTCACCTCACCGTTCATGTGCATGGGGTCGCCGGGGAAGCAGGGCACGCCCAGGCGCAGCGACGCGCGGCGCACCCGCGCCGACGGTCCGGTCCAGTCGGTGACGTACCGGTCGACGAAACCGTTGGTGGCATTGATACTCATGAAGACGTCCGGTGTGCCGCGTCCGAGTGCGGCGTCCGGGTCGTGGTGCACATCCTCGAAATCCTGCGACGCGATCGCGGTAGCCACGATGGTGGTGCGATCCATAGGCAGGGTGAGTTGGGGAAGTTCCTGTCCGACAGTGCATTCGGCGAGGTTCATGCGTCTCCTCCGGGCTTGCGCAGCTGAGGCAGGATCTCGCCGTGTGCGTGCTCGGCGAATCCCACCTCGAGTTCCATGCCGATCTCGAGGGTGTCGTGGTCGACGCCCGCGATGTCGGCGACGATGCGGATCCCCTCGTCGAGGTCGATCAGTCCGACGGCGAGCGGGTACTCGAAGGCCGGATCCTGCGGGTGGTGAATGACAGTCCAGCTGTGAAGCGTTCCGCGCCGTGAGGATTCGACGGTCTTCCATTCGAACGAGCGGCACGCGGGGCATGCCGGGCCCGGAGGATGGCGCAGAGTGCCGCACTCGCTGCACTGCTGGATCTCGAGTCGGCCCTCACGGACGGCGTCGAACCAGAACTGGTTGTCCTGGGTGATGGTGAGCCGGGGGACGGCGGTCATCGCGTCTCCTTGTCGGTGTTCGGGTTGAACCGGAGCATCCGGAAGCGTTCCTCGGCGACGACTTCGCCGTTCTGGTCCTCGTAGCGCTTGTACAGCGTGAAGAATCGGCCGTGGCCGAGACCCGTTCGCTTGACCTCGGATACGGACTCGATCGTGTAGTGGGCGGTGATGTGGTCGCCCGGGACGAGTTCGCGGTGGTAGTCCTGCTCGACGTTCGTCGCGACGACGGAGGTGAAACCCTCCCGATCGAGGTCGGCAAGCATCCGGGAGTATGCGAAGTCCTCCACGACGCCCTCGGCGCGCTTGCGCTGCACGTCACGCCAGCGGCGGTAGCCGGCCATGATCCAGGTGGAGATCATGGCGGGCGGGCACACGACGGAGTCGCGTCCGGTCTCGCGCGCGGCCTCGGCGTCGACGTAGATCGGGTTGAAGTCGTCGTGGGCCTCGACCCAGTTGCGGATCATGGCGTCGTTGACGGCGTATCGGGCCACGCGGGGTGGTTCGGCCACCTGCCCGACGTACTTCTCGTAATCCTGCTCGACGGTCTGCATGGCCCAGTCACTCCTCTTCGACGCGCGCGTTCGTCGTCACGCTAAGTGGGGCCGACAAGCGAGTTCCCGTGATTCCCACTGAGCAGGAGCAGTGGCGGGGTGAGGGGGAGCCGGTAACGAACCAAGCGATTGCTTGGTAAGTTGTCGACGTGAGACCCGCGCATCCCGCGGGATGAATGACGTGGAGGCAGCGAATGGATCTGGGACTCGACGGCGCGGTCGTGCTCGTCACCGGGGGAATACGGGGAGTCGGTGCAGGCATCACCAGGGTGTTCCTGCGTGCCGGTGCGACCGTCGTGACGTGCGCTCGCAACGAGCCCGAACAGCCTCTCGAGGTGGACGGGCGGACCGCGGAGTTCCTGACGTGCGACGTCCGCGATGCCGATCAGGTGGCCGCGCTGATCGAGACCATCGTCGACCGCCACGGGCGGCTCGACGCCGTGGTGAACAATGCCGGCGGGTCACCGTACGCGCTGGCAGCCGATGCCAGCCCGAAGTTCCACGCCAAGATCGTGGAACTGAACCTGCTGTCCCCGCTGCTGGTCGCGCAGGCCGCCAACGCGGTGATGCAGAAGCAGGACACCGGCGGCTCGATCGTCAACATCTCGAGCGTGAGCGGATCCCGCCCCTCGCCGGGCACCGCGGCCTATGGTGCGGCCAAGGCGGGCGTCGACAGCCTCGCACAGTCGCTCGCCGTCGAGTGGGCCCCGAAGGTACGGGTGAACTCGGTGGTGGTCGGCCTGGTCGAAACCGAACAGTCGCACCTGTTCTACGGAGACAAGGCCGGCGTCGCCGCAGTCGGCGAGACCGTTCCGCTGGGACGGCTGGCCCAGCCCGAAGATATCGGCCACTGCGCCGCATTCCTGGCCTCTCCGCTGTCGGCCTACGTCAGCGGATCGACATTGACCGTCCACGGTGGCGGTGAACGCCCTGCCTACATGGCAGCGGCCGAAACGAAGGAGACGAAGTGAGTGGACTGCTGGACGGGCGCGTCGTCATCGTGACCGGCGCCGGGCGAGGACTGGGTCGCGCCCATGCCCTCGCCTTCGCCGCGGAGGGTGCGAAGGTCGTTGTCAACGACATCGGTGTCGGCAGCGACGGTTCGGCCACGGGTGAGTCGCCCGGCGAGCTGGTCGTCGAGGAGATCCGCGCGGCCGGGGGAGAAGCCGTCGTCAACGGCGACGACGTCGCCGACTGGGCCGGCGCCGAGAACCTCGTCAAGACCGCCCTCGACAACTTCGGCCGACTCGACGTGCTCGTCAACAACGCCGGATTCCTGCGCGACCGCATGCTCGCCAACATGAGCGAGGAGGAGTGGGACGCGGTCATCCGCGTGCACCTCAAGGGGCACTTCGCGCCGATGCGTCACGCCATGACCTACTGGCGCGCCGAGGCCAAGGCCGGCAACCCCGTCGACGCCCGCATCATCAACACCAGCTCGGGTGCCGGCCTGATGGGCAGCATCGGCCAGGGCAACTACGCCGCCGCCAAGGCCGGTATCGCGACGCTCACGATCCAGGCCGCAGCCGAATTCGGCCGCTACGGGGTAACCGTCAACGCGATCGCACCCTCGGCACGCACCCGCATGACCGTCGGGGCCGGTGGCGCGATGGCCGAGATGATGGCCGCACCCGAAGAGGGTTTCGACGCCATGGCGCCGGAGAACGTCTCGCCGCTGGTCGTGTGGCTCGGCAGTGCCGAAGCGAAGGACGTGACCGGTCGCGTGTTCGAGGCCGAGGGCGGCAAGGTGTCGCTGGCCGACGGATGGCGCCACGGTGAGGCGATCGACAAGGGCGACCGTTGGGATCCGAAGGAACTCGGTCCCGTCGTCGAGAAGCTGATCGCAGCGTCGCAGCCGCCGACGCCGGTCTACGGAGCGTGATGTCCCCGCGCGTTTCCGGTGGTCATCACCGGAAACGCGCACGGACGGCGTCGCCGCTCTAGGCGGGCGTGCGGACGATGAGGGTGGAGCCGGGGAAGTAGGCAGCGAGTTCGGAACGTGCCTGCTTGAGCGTGGCGGTGCCGTAACCCTGCTTGCGGAACTCGGGATGCACCCAGATCCGCACCTCGACCTCGTTGCCGGTCAGCTCGCCGAACGCGAACCCGATGGCCTTCGGCTCGTCGCCCGAAAGATCTTCGGCCACAAGCCACATTCCGGACTCGTCGTCCATCAGCTCGCTGCCGCGCTGCCGCTCGGATTCGACCTGTTCGTCGCTGTCGTCACCCAGCTGGTCGGCGCAGCGCTGCTTGAACAGCGCCGTGTCGGCCGCGCTGTGGGAAATGGGCCGCAACCGGAAATGCGCGCCGGTCGCGTACGGACGCGCCGCCGTCGTCCACTGCAGCACCGCATCGAGATCGTCGAGTTCTTCACGGATCTTCTTCCGCTCCGCCTGGGTCAGACGGCGGAACGGAAGGTTCAGCACGGCCTCCGCGCAGAACTCGTCGGTGTCGAGCAGCGAGGCGAGCTTCGCGACCGCGTCGCCCCGATCCTTGCTCTCGACGATCACGTCGAGCACCTCGTGGCGTCGTTCGAGCGCCCGGAGCAGCGCGGCCGCGATTTCCCGCCGGTCGAGCACCTTGTCGTGATCGGTGGTTTCCATCGTGCGACATCCCTTCGTCGAGAACCTGGACGTACGAGACTCAGTATTCCCGCACGGGACCGTCCCGGCGAGCCGTGCCGGGAGGGACGCTCACTCGCACACGACGACGGGAATCACACGGTCGGTCCACGACTGGTAGTTGTCGAAGTCCGGGTACATCGCCGTCAGATGTGGCCAGTAGGCCGCTCGTTCCTCGTCGCTCGCGACCCGCGCCCGCATGGTCCGGATGCGCGACTTGATCTGCACCGTGGTCTCCGGGTTCGCCTGGATGTTGCGGAACCACAAGGGGTGCTTGGGCAGTCCTCCCTGGGAGGCGACGAGGACCACCTTGTCGCCGTCCTCGAGGAACAGCAGCGGGACCGTTCGCGGTTGCCCGGTCTTCCGCCCGATCGTGGTCACCAGGCACACCGGGATGCCCCACGGGAAGGCGCTTCCCACGCGCCACTTCCCGCCGATGCGACCGCCGGTCGCCCGGTACGCCGCGACGTTGAACCGCGACATCCACTTGATGATCGAGATCGTGGCCTTCGAGTCGAGGCCCTTCGGCGCCGCTTCGGTGCCCATGTCAGATGCGCTCGATGATGGTGCCCGTCGCCAGCGCTCCACCGGCGCACATCGAGATCAGAGCGGTCGACGCGTCACGCCGCTCGAGCTCGTGCAGCGCGGTGGTGATGAGGCGGGAGCCGGTGGATCCGACGGGGTGGCCGAGCGCGATCGCGCCACCGTTGACGTTGACCTTGTCCATGTCGGGTCCGTGCACCTGGGCCCAGGACAGCAGCACCGACGCGAACGCCTCGTTGACCTCGAACAGGTCGAGATCGCCGACGCTCATGCCCGCCTTCTCGAGAACCTTCGCGGTGGCCTGGACCGGGCCGTCGAGGTGGAACTCGGGTTCGGCGCCGACGAGAGCCTGCGCGACGATCCGCGCCCGCGGCTTCAGTCCGAGTGCCTTCGCGCGGTCGGAATCCATGAGCAGCACGGCCGCGGCTCCGTCGGAGATCTGCGACGAGGTGCCGGCGGTGTGGATGCCACCCTCGAGCACGGGCTTCAGCTTCGCCAGCGACTCGGCCGACGTCTCGCGCAGACCCTGGTCGCGGGTGACGGTCGCCTTCTCGCCGGTGCGGTTGCCCTCCTTGTCGACGACGGGTGCGACGACCGGCAGCACCTCGCGGTCGAACCGGCCCTCGTCCCAGGCCTGCTTCGCGAGCTGCTGTGAGCGCACGCCGAGTGCGTCGACGTCCTCGCGGGTGATGCCGCGGCGCCGCGCGATGCGTTCGGCGGCCTCGAACTGGTTGGGCATGTCGATGCTCCAGGACTCCGGCCGGCGCGGGCCCGCCTGGTCGCCGACGTTGGCGCCGAGGGGCACCTGGGTCATCGCCTCGATGCCGCAGGCGATGCCCACGTCGATGGCGCCGGTGGCGATGAGGCCTGCGATGAGGTGATTGGCCTGCTGCGCCGATCCGCACTGGGCGTCGATGGTGGTCGCGCCGACCTGCCAGGGCAGCCCCGCGTTGAGCCATGCGGTGCGGGTGATGTTGTTGGACTGGGCGCCCGCCTGGGTGACGCAGCCACCGATGACCTGTTCGACGAGCTCGGCGTCGATGCCGGCGCGTTCGACGAGTCCGGCCTGGACGGCGCCCAGGATCTCGGCAGCGTGCAGGCCCGCGAGCCATCCACCCCGCTTGCCGATCGGGGTCCGTGCGGCCTCGACGATGACTGGTGTGCCCACTTCGGGCTCCTTTCTCCTACGTTCTTCGCAAAATAGAACAGGTTTCTCCGAGAGGCAACAGAACTCGATTATCCACGGGACGTGCAGATCTCTTGGTCGCGCGGCGCGCCTGTGTTTGAATGGTTCTAGAACGTGTTACAAATCACGCGAGCGGTACTCGCCAGGGCAGGAGAGATATCAGTGGCGCAGCCGAACATCCCCGAAGACATCGACTTCACCGATCCCGATCTGTACGCAGACCGTATGCCGTTCGAAGAGTTCGCGGAACTGCGTAAGACGGCACCGGTGTGGTGGAACAAGAAGTCTCCCGACGTCGGTGGTTTCCACGACGAGGGTTTCTGGGTTGTCTCCCGGCACGAGGAGGTCCGAGAGGTCTCCCGCCGGAGCGACGTGTTCTCCAACTGGGAGAACACTGCGATTCCGCGGTTCAACGACGACATTCCTCGTGAGGCCGTCGAGCTGCAACGTCACGTCCTGCTCAACAAGGACGCCCCCGAGCACACCAAGCTGCGCAAACTCGTCGCCCGAGGCTTCACGCCCCGTGCGATCAACGGCCTGCGCGACGAGCTCGACCGTCGCTCCAAGATGATCGTCCAGGAGGCCTGCCAGGCCGGTCGGGGCGACTTCGTCACGCAGATCGCCGCGGAACTGCCGCTGCAGGCCATCGCCGACCTCATCGGCGTCCCGCAGGAGGACCGCGCGAAGATCTTCGAGTGGTCCAACCAGATGACGGGCTACGACGATCCGGACAACACCGCCGATCCGGCGGCAGCGTCCATGGAAGTCCTCGGGTACGCCTACCAGATGGCCGCGGCCCGCAAGGAGAACCCGGCCGACGACATCGTCACCACCCTCATCGAGGCCGACATCGACGGTGACGAACTCGCTCCCGAGGAGTTCGGCTTCTTCTTCATCGTGCTCGCGGTGGCCGGCAACGAGACCACCCGCAACGCGATCACCCACGGCATGGCGGCCTTTCTCGACAATCCGGAGCAGTGGGAGATCTTCAAGCGCGACCGGCCGAAGACCGCCGCCGACGAGATCATCCGCTGGGCCACCCCGGTCACGTCGTTCCAGCGCACCGCCCTCGAGGACACCGAACTCGGCGGGCAGACGATCAAGAAGGGCGATCGCGTCGTCATGCTGTACGCGTCGGCCAACAACGACGAAGAAGTGTTCGACAACCCCCGCGAGTTCGACATCCTTCGTGATCCTAACCCGCACCTGGCATTCGGTGGAACGGGCGCGCACTACTGCCTGGGCGCGAACCTCGCACGTATGGAGATCGACCTGATCTTCAACGCGATCGCCGACCACATCCCGGACATCACCAAGATCGGCGACCCGCACCGTCTGCGGTCGGGTTGGCTCAACGGCATCAAGGAGTTCCAGGTCGACTACAAGACCTCGGGTGGGTGCCCGGTCCAGCACTGACCGAACCGAACACCGACCGAACCGAACATCGAGGTCCCCGGGCGCCCCTGCGCGTCCGGGGACCTCGCACATCCCGTGTCGTCTACAGGACCTCGGACCTGCGGCCGATCCACCACATCGCGGCCCCCGCCGCGAGCACACCGGCTACCGATACACCGGTCGTGAGAACCGTCCACGAGTCCGGCGTCCACCCGGACGGAGAATCGGTGAGAGGCGTGTAGGCGGTCCATCCGAATCGGGTGAGCAGAGGCAACGCCATCACGGCGGGCAGCGAGAAGGACGCGGCGGTGACCGCGCTCGTCGACGGTAGTGCCGCGCTGATCGTGTACGCGGCTGCCACCGGAAGAACGAAGAAGGTCGCCAAGAGGTGGACGTTGTCCCAGGGCGCACGAGTGAAGATCGCCGTGATCGTGACGAACGCGAGCACGCCCACTCCGGCCATCGGCCTCGGCGCGCGACGGCCCAGCCACGCGCCGACGGCGGCGAGCACGACCATCACGGCCGGCAGGAGCCATCCGCCGGGAATCCACGAGGGAGCGGTACCCGCGGCGACGGCCACCGCGAAGGCGGCGAGCAGGACCGCTCCGCTTCTCTCGCGCAGCCACAGGGCAGCACCGATCACGAGTGGGACAGCGACGATGCCCCACAGCCATCGCCCGTTCCCGCCGGGATTCGCATCCGGAGACCACACGGCACTGTGAAGAGACCGATACAGCACGACGGCGACGAGCGGTAGGCCGATACCGACCACCGTTTCCCTCACATCCCATCGTCGTTCGTCGACCGAATCGGGAGCACCGGCACGCATCACGAGAGCCGCTGTTGCCACCGCGATGACAGTCACCGAGAGAACCGTCCACACTGTGTTGGCGGGCTGCACCGACACCTCGAGGTACACGGCGCTTCCGGACGAGGAAGCCGCGAACTCCCGGTATTCCGCGACGGGTTCCGCGGTGAGCAGCGCGGCAACGACGCCACCGGTCATCACCGCGGGGAGCCGGGTGCCCGCAGTTCGGGCGCAGCAGACGACGAGGGCACCGAGCACCAGGCCTACACCGACCGCCGAGACGTACATGTCGAACCGCCACGCACCCGGCAGGGCGACGACCGCCACGAGTGCGGCTCCGGCCACGACGGCGCCGAGCGCGCCCACCCGGTGGCGTAACCACAGCGCGATCGACGCGGCGACGAGCGCTCCCGTGGCAGACGCGGTGATACCCGAAGTCTCCACGGCACCGAAACCGAACCCGGTATCGAGTGGATAGGTGTCGACGCTCGGCGCGGCGAGGACGGTTCCGGCGGTGAAACTGCCGACGGCTGCGAGTGCGTAGAGAATCCAGGAGGGCACCCCCTACCTTCTCCGAGCGGTCACCGGGACGCGGCGCCGACACGCCGGGCGACGATGCGATCAGGTCAGGCGGCGAAGATCCTCGGAGGTGTCGACGTCTCCGGGGTCGGCGAGCCCGGTGCAGTCGAGACGCCGCACGCGTTCACGATTGCGGGCGAGGAAGGACCGCGCGCCCTCGTCACCGGTGGCGTCGGCGGCGGCGCCGAGCGCGTCGGCGATGTCGAAGACCACCGGATGACCGGGGTGATCTCCGAAGACGGGGAGCGTGACCGTGCCCGGCCGGTGCTCGTCCAGGACGTGGCGCACCAGATCGGCCGTGATGCCGGGAAAATCGACGACGGTGAGCGCAACCCGGTCGTGAGTGCGCGCGGCGTCGACCCCATGGCGCAGGGAGGTCGACATGCCGTCGGACCAGTCGGGATTGTGCACCGCCGTGGCGCCGGCCGGGCAGGCGGCGGCGACCTCGTCGCCGAACGCCCCGACTACCACCACGACCTCGTCGCAGCCACCGCCGAGCAGTGCATCGACGACGGTATGCAGCAGGGGACGGCCACGGTGGGGGAGCAACGCCTTCGCGCGCCCACCCAACCGCGAGCCGTCCCCTGCTGCGAGAACGATTCCGGCGGTCGGCATACCGCCGATGCTACGAGACCGGCCGCAGAGTCTTCATCGCGCGATCCACTTCCCAGAACGCACGCAGCGACACGATCCTGCCGTCGTCGTCGACCCGGTAGACGAACACGCCCTCCGCGTCGATGAGATTGCCCGCCATCGTGGTGCGGATCGTGCCGATGTTGACGCACTCGTTGCCGCACACCAGCACGTCGTCGACGAGGAACTCGAGCTTGTCGGTGTTCGCGATGGTCATGTCGTAGAACTTCGCGATCGCCTCGTGTCCGTGGTGCCCCTTGCCCTCAGGGTCGAAACCGGACGGACCGACGGGATCCTCGACGCACGCATCCTCGGTGAACAGTGCGAGCCACTCGTCCTTGCGCTTGTCGCTCGCCGCCGCCTGCGACGCCCGGGCCGCCACGCGCGCCGGATGTTCCTCGCTCATGCCCCGTCCTTTCGGTGGATGTACTTATCGGCGAACTTCCGCAGCGATTCCTGCTTCGCCTCGAGCGGCGAGTCGAATCCGTGCCCGTCGAAGATCCACGGCACCACGATGATGTCGGTGACCCCGGCGTCGGCGAGTTCGGCATAACCGGAGCTGCCGAACCTGTCGACGCACACGGCCTGGATCTCGAACGGCTCGTCGCTGTGGCCGTACTCGGCGCGCAACTCGCGCAGTCGGGTGATGACCTCGACGAGATCGTCGTACTCGATCATCGCCGACGTCCACCCGTCCCCGACCCGCGCCGCGCGCCGCAGCGCCACATCGGTGTGCCCACCGACGTAGAACGGCACCGGTTCGGTGGGGGCGGGGCTCATCCGGAGCCGGTCGAAATCGTAGAACTCGCCGTGGTGCTCGACCATGCCGCCGCCGAGGATCAGCTTCAGCACGTCGATCATCTCGTCCACGCGCTTGCCGCGCTTGGTGTACGGGACGCCGCACCACTCGAATTCCTCCGGCGCCCATCCGATCCCGACACCGAGACCGAATCGGTTGCCGGTGAGGTTGGCGACCGAACCGACCTGCCGGGCCAGTAGCACCGGATTGCGCGAACCGAGCTTGAGCACCTGCGTGTAGAACCGGATCGTCGACGTGGCGGCCGCCATGGACGCCGCGGCGATGAGCGGATCCACCCACGGGGTGTCGGGCGTCCACATCCGCGAACCGTCGGGGGTGTACGGATAGTCAACCGTCTGCTTCTCCATGTAGAACAGCGAATCGGGCAAGGCGATCGAGGTGTATCCGCATTCCTCGGCGGTCTGCGCGATGCCGGTGAGCTGGTCGAGCGGGGTCATCGCGACCCCGACGGTGAACGAGACCATGCCGCCTCCTAGTTCGTGGGCCGGTCGGAGCCCACGACCCACATGGAGAAGTACTGCGAACCACCGCCGTAGGCGTGTCCGAGAGCCTTGCGGGCACCGTCCACCTGGTGATCTCCCGCCGTGCCCATCACCTGGATCGCGGCTTCGGCGAACCGGATCATGCCCGATGCCCCGATGGGGTTGGAGCAGAGCACGCCGCCGGACATGTTGACCGGAAGCCGACCGCCGATCGCCGTCTCGCCGGCCTCGGTGAGTTTCCACCCCGACCCCTCGGACGCGAAACCGAGGTTCTCGAGCCACATCGGCTCGAACCACGAGAACGGCACGTAGATCTCGGCGCAGTCGATCTCGCCGAGCGGATCGGTGATACCGGCCTGCTTCCACAGTGCTGCGGCAGCGACCCGTCCGGCCTCCGGATTCACCTGATCGCGCCCGGCGTAGGTGGTGGGTTCGGTGCGCATCGCCGTGGCATGGATCCACGCCACCCGGCGGTCGGCCTGCTCGGCGGCCTTCGCGGTGTCCTCGTCGCCGAGCACGACCGCGCACGCACCGTCGGACGACGGGCACGTCTCGTCGTACCGGATCGGATCCCACAGCATCTGCGAGGCCTGCACCTTCTCGAGGGTGATCTCGGGCTGCTTCAGATGCGCGTACGGATTCTTCGCGCCGTTGAGGCGGTCCTTGACCGCGACCATCGCCCCGATGTGCTCGGGCGCACCGGACCGGCGGATGTACGAACGGACGTGCGGCGCGAAGTAGCCGCCCGCGCCGGCACCGACCGGCATGGTGAACGGGACCGGTGTGGACAGCGCCCACATCGCGTTCGACTCGGACTGCTTCTCCCAGGCCACCGCGAGTACCCGGCGGTGCACGCCGGCCTGGACGAGGCTTGCCGCGACGTTCGCCGTCGAGCCCCCGACGGACCCGGCGGTGTGCACGCGCAGCATCGGCTTGCCCGTGGCGCCGATGGCGTCGACCATCGACAGTTCGGGCATCATGACGCCCTCGAACAGGTCGGGGGCCTTGCCGATCACCACGGCGTCGATGTCGTCCCAGCCCATCTGGGCGTCCGTCATGGCGCGGTCGATCGCCTCGCGGACGAGGCCGGACATCGACACGTCGTGCCGCTTGGCGACGTAATGGGTCTGCCCGGTTCCGAGGACAGCTGCGGGTTGCTTCGCCATCAGTTGCGTCCCTCCAGAACGGCTACCAGATTCTGTTGCAGCACAGCACCGCTCGTCGCGTGCGCGAGTGCACGTCCGGCGGTGCCGTCCATGATCGCCTGCGCTGCGTAACCGATGCGCTCGAGACCGCCGGAGAACATCGGGTTGCCCGTCAGCGGCCCACCGGACGGGTTGATCATCGTCGACTCGCCCAGGCCGATCGCCTCGCGCAGGATGAGTTCCTGGTGCGTGAACGGTGCATGCAACTCGGCGACGTCGAAGGCGGTGTCCCCGCCGGTGACGGCCTGCGCTGCGGCCCGGGTCGAGGGTGAGACGGTCAGATCGAGTGCGCCGAAGTTCGGTGAATCGGTGCGATGCTCGATCCCGGTGATCCACGCCGGGTTCTCGCACAGCTCGCGCGCCCGGTCGCCGGTCGCGAGGACGATCGCGGCCGCGCCGTCGGTGACGGGGGCGCAGTCGTGCTTACGCAACGGGTCGGCGATGTACGGCTGGGCGAGCAGTTCGTCGATGTCGAAGTCGCCGGAGAGTTGCGCCTTGGGATTGTCCTTGGCGGCGGCGCGGCTACGGACCGCGACCTCCGCCATCTCGCGGTCGGTCCACTTACCGGATCCGAGACCCAGGCGGGCCTGCAGGCCCGCGAGCGAGACGGAGTCGACGCCCAGAGGGGCCACGAGGTACGGATCGAGCTGCAGGGACAGGGTTCGGCGCAGAGTGCCGGCCGAGGACTTGCCGAAGCCGTACACGAGGGCGGTGTCGACCTCACCGGTGATGAGCTTGACCCACGCCTCGTAGAGCGCCCAGGCCGCATCCATCTCGACATGCGATTCGTTGATGGGCGGGACGGCGCCGATCGCATCGATCGCCGAGATGAACGAGAATGCTCGTCCGGCAAGGTAATCGGAGGAACCCGAACACCAGAAACCGATGTCGGACTTGGTGATGCCGAGCTTGCCGTACAGCTCCTGGAAACACGGGACGAGCATCTCGACGCCGTTGGTGGTGCCGAACGTCTCGCGCACGTGCGGAGCGTGCGCGAAGCCGACGACTGCAATGTCTGTCATGTGTCCGCCGCTCTCAGAGGTGGTGTTCGAAGGTGTCGTAGTCGGCGTCGGGTTCGCCGGTGGGACGGAAGTACTCGATGTTGCGTAGCGTGTGATCCCACTCCTCGCGAGGACGCCATTTCGCTTCGACACGCATGCCCATCCGCACCTCGGACGCATCGCATTCGAGGATCAGGTGCAGGAACGGGATGTCGGCACCGTCGAGCAGTACGTAGGCGGCGACATAGGGCGGCTCGATCTGCTGGCCGAGGAATGGCACGTTCACGATGCAGAAGGTGGTGACGATGCCCTTGTCGGACACTTCCACGGGTTCCTTCGTCGGTACGCCGTCGGTGGGGCTAGCACCGCGCGGGGGCACGTAGACCTTCCCGCCCGGGCCGGTGCGGCCACCGATGATCCTGCCGTCCTTCAACCCTCGCAGGTACCAGGATTCCTCGGGGGAGGCCGAGTGCCGGTAGTCCAGGTCGACGGGAGTGGTGATC
This sequence comes from Rhodococcus sp. 852002-51564_SCH6189132-a, assembly GCF_001665495.1. Taxonomy (NCBI): domain Bacteria; kingdom Bacillati; phylum Actinomycetota; class Actinomycetes; order Mycobacteriales; family Nocardiaceae; genus Rhodococcus; species Rhodococcus sp. 852002-51564_SCH6189132-a. The sequence goes on along the minus strand of NZ_LZMJ01000013.1, from coordinate 28,877 downwards.
ATCGTGACCGGATCACCCTCGGCCGCTGCGACGGTGATCGTCGCCTCGCCGGGTTCGAAGGCCTCGATGTCGTGGATCGCGCCGGTGCGCTCGGCCGCCCAGCGCACGCGCACACGCAGACCCGTCGCGATCTCGTCCGGCGACGCGACGTCGACCGCGTGCAGCAACGTCGTGTCGGCTCCGTCGAGGCGGATCAGCGCCCACGCGAACGGCCGGTCGAAGGGCTGTCCGGGCAACGGCTCGGCGTTCCACGTCCAGCTCACCACGGTGCCGGTCTGTCCGACCTCGACGACATCGGTGAGCGGTTCATGGGTGACCGCGTCGTATTCGGGGGGTGGGACGAGGACCCGTCCGTCGGATCCGCGGGCGCCGAGAATGCGGCCGTCGCGCAATCCGGTGACGAAGGCTCCGACGGTCGGCCCGGTGGATCGTGTGTAGTCGAACTTCAGATTCAGCGGTGCGCTCAGCGGTGGCTCGGCAACCGTGCTCTTTCCCAGGCTCACAATTTCGAGTAGAACAGGTTCTAGTGGTGCTGGCAAGAGCGGCGCGCGAACTGCATCTCTCCACGATTCGCCCGACAGGAAAGGCGTCCAATGAAACTGGGACTGCAACTCGGCTACTGGGGTGCTCAGCCGCCCTCGAACGCACCGGAACTCGTTGCTGCGGCCGAGGCCGAAGGATTCGACGCCGTCTTCGCCGCCGAATCGTGGGGATCGGACGCGTTCACTCCGCTCGCCTGGTGGGGTTCGTCCACCGAGCGGGTGCGGCTCGGCACGTCCGTCGTGCAGATCTCCGCACGCACACCGACGAGTTGCGCGATGCACGCGCTCACGCTCGATCACCTCTCGGGTGGCCGACACATCCTCGGCCTCGGCGTCTCGGGGCCACAGGTGGTGGAGGGCTGGTACGGGCAACCGTTCGCCAAGCCCCTCGCACGGACCCGCGAGTACGTCGACGTGATCCGCAAGGTGCTCGCGCGCGAAGCGCCGGTGACCGGCGACGGACCGCACTTCCCGCTGCCCTACGCAGGCACCGGATCCACCGGGCTCGGTAAACCGCTCAAGCCCATCACGCATCCGCTGCGGTCGGACATCCCGATCTGGATCGGTGCCGAAGGTCCGAAGAACGTCGCGCTCACCGCCGAGATCGCCGACGGCTGGCTCGCGATCTACTACACCCCGCGCCTAGCGCCGATGTACGACGAGTGGCTCGACGAGGGGTTCGCCCGGCCGGGCGCCCGGCGCACCCGCGAGGACTTCGAGATCGCGGCGACCTGCCAGGTGGTGATCACGGACGACCGCGCAGGGACGATCGCGGCGATGAAACCGGTGACGGCACTGTACGTCGGGGGAATGGGCGCGCCGGAGTTGAACTTCCACGCGCAGGTCTACCGGCGGATGGGATACGAGGCCGTGGTCGACGAGGTGACCGCGCTGTTCCGTGCCGGCCGTAAGGACGAAGCAGCGGCAGCGATCCCGGACGAGATGGTCACCGAGACGATGATCGCCGGGAACGCCGACGAGGTACGCGAAGGCGTGAAGCGGTGGGAGGAGGCCGGCGTGACGATGCTCCTGGTCGGATGCCGTGACGTCGACCAGGTGCGCACGATCGCCGACGTGGTGTTGCGCTAGACCAGTGGTACTGGGCCAACGCCACGGCGGGCGGAAACCGTTCCGTGAGGACGGCTTCCGCCCGCCGCGTGTGGCGTCAGGAGGCGTAGGCCGCCTTCAGCTTGCCCTTCACCAGCTTGCCCGTGGGGGTGCGGGGCAGTTCGTCGACGAAGTCCACCGACCGCGGCACCTTGAAGTGGGCGACCCGCTCGCGGACGTACGCGATGAGGTCGTCGGCGAGATCGGGTGATGTGGTGGCACCGGACGACACCTGCACGACGGCCTTGACCTCCTCGCCCATCTCCGGATGGGGTACGCCGATGACGGCGACGTCCTCGACGGCCGGGTGCAGGGCGAGCACGTTCTCGATCTCCTGCGGATAGATGTTCACTCCGCCGGAGATGATCGTGAACGACTTGCGGTCGGTCAGATACAGGTAACCGTCCTCGTCGAGGTAACCGAGGTCGCCGACCGTGGTCCAGGTGGGATGCTCGGGATGCTGCGACGCCGCGGTCTTCTCGGGATCGTTGTGGTACGAGAACGGAACCTTCTCGTACTCGAGGTAGATGGTCCCCACCTCACCGGCCGGGAGTTCCCGCCCTTCCTCGTCGCAGATGTGCGCGGGCCCGAGCACGCTCTTGCCGACCGAACCCGGGTGTTCGAGCCATTCCTGGCTGTTGATGAACGTGATCCCGTTGGCCTCGGTGGAGCTGTAGTACTCGTAGATCACCGGTCCGAGCCAGTCGATCATCGACCGCTTGACCTCCGGCGGGCACGGCGCGGCGGCGTGGACGAGCACGCGCAGACTCGACAGGTCGTGGCGGGCACGGATCTCGTCGTCGAGCTTGAGCATGCGGACGAACATCGTCGGCACCATCTGCCCGGCGGTGATCTTGTGCTCCTCGATGTGCCGGAGCGCGGTCTCGGCGTCGAACTTCTCGGCCAGGACCACCGTGCCGCCGAGCGCGTGGATCGCCCCACCCCAGCGCAGAGGCGCTGCGTGATAGATCGGGGCGGGGGAGTAGTAGACGTCGGAGTCGGTGAGGCCGAAGAGGAACTGCGCCACCGTCACCAGCGGCTCACCGGGTTCGTCGACGCGACGTTCCGGGAGATCCGGCTGGATTCCCTTGGGGAAGCCCGTGGTTCCGGACGAGTACAGCATGATGGCGCCGCACGGTTCCTCCTCGAGCCGCGGACCGGCCCCGGCGAGGGCGTCCTCGTACGACTCGAAACCGCGCACGGCGCCGCCGAACGCGAGTCGCGCGGAACCGATCGTGACCTTCTCGCCGACCTGTTCGGAAAGCTCACCCAGCGTCGTCGAGACGATCAGGGCCTTCGCGCCGCTGTCCTCGACGATGTACGCCACCTCGCCGGCGGTGAGGTGGCTGTTGACCGCCGTGATGTACAGCCCGGACCGCATTGCGGCCCAGAACACCTCGAATGCCTCCGGCCGGTTGTCGGTGAGGAGGGCGACGACGTCGCCGGGGCGGAGCCCGGCATCGTGCAGCACTCGGGCGAGCGCCGCTGACCGGTCGTCGAGTTCGCGGTAGGTCAGGCTCCGGCCACTGTCGGCCAGGACGACGGCGAGCTTGTCCGGGGCGGTGCGGGCGTGGACTCCTGGATACATGGGGGCTCCTCATTGCCTCGACATCGCCTCGACGAACACTGTGATCTTGTGGTCTGGATCACGGCCGACAATGTAGCAGAGCTAAGGAGATGGTTGTGACCGTGCTCTCACGGGTGGGAGTGCGGTCCACAGTGGCGCAGGTCAGGAACCCGAGAACTTCGGGGCGCGCTTCTCCGCGAACGCCCGCGGCCCCTCCTTGGCGTCGGCGCTCTTGAAGACGGCTGCGCCGAGCTCGGCGTCGATCCGGAACGCCTCCTCCTCGTGCAGACCTTCCGCGTCGCGGATGGTCCGGAGGATGGCCTGCACGGCGACCGGGCCGTTGTTCGCGATCGTCTCGGCGATCTCGAGGGCCTTGTCGAGTGCGGTGCCGTCGGGGACGACGTAGCCGATGAGCCCGATCTCCTTGGCCTCGGCGGCCTTTATGTGGCGGCCCGTGAGCAGGATGTCGGCGGCGATCGTGTACGGGATCTGCCGGACGAGGCGCACGGCGGATCCGCCGAGCGGGAACAGTCCCCACTTCGCTTCGGAGACGCCGAATTTCGCGCTCTCGCCGGCGACACGGATGTCGGTGCCCTGCAGGATCTCGGTGCCACCGGCGATGGCGGCGCCCTCGACGGCCGCGATGAGCGGTTTCGTCAGGCGGCGGCCCTTCAGTAACGCCGGCAGACGCGACAGGTCCCAGCCCCCGTCGTTGCCTTTCCCGTCGCTCCGCTCGCCCTGCTCGAACTTGTCTCCGGGAGGCGCTGCATTCATGGCCTTGAGATCGGCACCCGCGCAGAACGCTCCACCGGCGCCGGTGAGGATCGCGACGCGGATCTCGGGATCGTTGTCGACGCGATCCCAGGCCTCGTTCATGATCGCCATCATTTCGCCGGACAGCGCATTTCGTGCCTCGGGGCGGTTGAGAGTGACGATCAGAACGTGGCCGCGTTGCTCGACGAGGCAATGCGGTGCGCGGGACGAAATGTCCGAATCGGCTGCGCCGGGGGCTTCGGTAGCGGACACTGGCGGGACTCCTCGCAGGATTGTGAACTGGATCATATTCAGGTCTTGTCAGAAACGGTAACACGTTCTACTTTTGTCAGCGTGGCCCTAAACATCGCAGACCTCGTCGAACACGCAATCGACCTCGTTCCCGAGCGCGTCGCGCTGGCCTCGGACGGACGTGAGGTCACCTACGCACAGCTGGAGGAACGAGCCAACCGACTTGCTCATTACCTGCGCGAACAAGGTGTGAAGCCGGGCGACAAGGTCGGCATCTACTCGCGCAACACCATCGAGGCCGTAGAGGCGATGATCGCGGTCTTCAAGATCCGCGCGATCATGATCAACGTCAACTACCGCTATGTCGAGAACGAGTTGCAGTACATCTTCGACAACTCCGACATGGTCGCGCTCGTCCACGAACGTCGCTACTCCGACAAGGTCGCGAACGTCCTGCCGAACACTCCGCTGGTGAAGACCGTCGTGGTGGTCGAGGACGGCACCGACGTCGACTTCTCGGCCTATAGCGGCATCGAATACGAAGCGGCACTGGCGCAGAGCAACCCGGAACGCGACTTCGAAGACCGCAGCGCCGACGACATCTACATGCTCTACACCGGCGGCACCACCGGTCACCCCAAGGGCGTGATGTGGCGTCACGAGGACGTGTGGCGCGTCCTCGGCGGCGGTATCAACTTCATGACCGGGGAATGGGTCAAGGACGAATGGCAGCTGGCGAAGGAGGGCGCCGAGAATCCCGGTCTCGTGCGCTATCCCATCCCGCCGATGATCCACGGTGGCGCCCAGTGGGCGCTGTTCCAGTCGTTGTTCAGCGGCGGCAAGGTGGTCATGCACCCCGAGTTCTCGGGCCACGAGGTGTGGCGCATCATCGACGACCACAAGGTCAACGTCATCTTCATCACCGGCGACGCCATGGCCCGCCCCATGCTCGACGCACTGGAGGAGGGCAACCCGGCAACCGGTCAGCCCTACGACCTCTCGACCCTGTTCGCCATGGCATCGAGTGCGGCCCTGTTCTCCCCGTCCATCAAGGACCGTTTCCTCGACCTGCTGCCCGGCAAGATCATCACCGACTCCATCGGCTCGTCCGAGACCGGCTTCGGTGGCATCGGCATCGCCGAGAAGGGCAAGACCCTCGGCGGCGGCCCCACGGTGAAGATCGACGAGTCGACCACCGTCCTCGACGACGACGGCAACCCGATCGAACCGGGTTCCGGAAAGGTCGGCATGGTCGCGCGCACCGGCAACATCCCGCTCGGCTACTACAAGGACGAAGCCAAGACCAAGGCGACCTTCCGCGAGTACAACGGGATCCGCTACTCGATCCCCGGTGACTACGCGCGAGTCGAGGGTGACGGCACCGTCACAATGCTCGGCCGCGGTTCGGTCTCGATCAACAGCGGCGGCGAGAAGGTCTACCCCGAAGAGGTCGAGGGCGCACTCAAGCAGCACCCGGCGGTCTTCGACGCCCTGGTGGTCGGTGTGCCGGACGAGCGCTTCGGCGAGCGGGTCTGCGCCGTCGTCGCCCTGCGCGAGGGCGAGCAGACGACGCTCGACGAACTCATGACGACGGCACGGTCGAAGATCGCAGGGTACAAGGTGCCGCGCGCGGTGTGGTTCGTCGACGAGATCAAGCGGTCGCCGGCCGGCAAGCCCGACTACCGGTGGGCCAAGGACCAGACCGGATTGCGTCCGGCCGACGAGGTCTACAACAACGGCGACGGCAACGGCGCCGCGGCGACGGGATAGAAGGACGCATGCAGACCGGCCTCAGCAAGAAGTTCGGTATCGAGTATCCGATCTTCGGATTCACGCCTTCCGAACACGTCGCGGCGGCGATCAGCCGCGCGGGTGGACTCGGTGTCCTCGGGTGTGTGCGGTTCAACGACCCGGAGGAACTCGACGCCGTCCTGACCTGGATGGACGAGAACACCGACGGCAAACCGTACGGCGTCGACATCGTGATGCCCGCCAAGGTGCCCACCGAGGGCACCGCGGTGGACCTCGACAAACTGATCCCCGCCGAACACCGTGCCTTCGTCAACCGCACGCTCGAAGAACTCGGTGTGCCGCCGCTGTCCGGCGACGTCGGCAAGGCGAGCGGTGTTCTGGGCTGGCTGCATTCGGTCGCGCGTTCGCACGTCGACGTGGCACTCGCACACCGGCCCGCCCTGATCGCCAACGCCCTGGGGTCGCCGCCGAAGGACGTCATCGACCTCGCGCACGAGAAGGGAGTGCCGGTCGCGGCACTCGCGGGTGCGGTCGAGCACGCGAAGCGGCACGTCGAGAACGGTGTCGACATCGTGATCGCGCAGGGCTACGAGGCCGGCGGGCACACGGGTGAGATCGCATCGATGGTGCTGTGGCCCGAAATCGTCGATGCGCTCGGCGATTCCGCGGCAGTGCTCGCCGCCGGTGGTGTGGGATCGGGACGGCAGGTCGCGGCGGCGCTGGCCCTCGGCGCCTCCGGTGTGTGGATGGGTTCGTACTGGCTCACCACCTCGGAGTACAAGCTCGGGGCGGCCGCGCACGGTCCGTCGTCGATCCAGCGCGCGTTGCTCGGAGCGAGCTCGTCCGACACCGTGCGGTCGCGGATCTATTCGGGAAAGCCCGCGCGTCTGCTCAAGACCAAGTGGACGGAGGCGTGGTCGAAACCCGGTGCGCCCGAACCGCTGCCGATGCCGCTACAGAACATCCTGGTGAGCGAGGCGCATCAGCGCATGTCGGCGGCCGATGACCCCGAGGCCGTCGCGATGCCGGTCGGGCAGGTGGTGGGGCGGATGAACGAGATCCGTCCCGTCGCGGAGATCATGGCCGACCTCGTGCGGGGCTACGACGAGGCCGTCGATCGGCTGAACGAGGCGCGATAGGACCACAGTGGTGGGGTGGCAGGTGCCCGGGGTGGAGTGATCCGCCCCGGGCACCGTCCCTTTCCGGGATCTGCGTCGGCCGGGGTGTCGCCGGACAGGGGGCAGCGGCGGTCGGAGGTGGGGGTCGACGGCTGAGGTGTGCCCGATCCGGCACTACCCTGGGGTGGACGTGACGCGAGCGGTACCGGTCGTGAACCGCACCGCAGCGGACTCGAAGCGTTCACCGAGGAGGAGGCCGTTCACCTCGGTTACCGAGCAGAGGACGGAAGACGCAGTGACACAGGCCGAGTCGCAGGCAACCGGAGCGCTCGCGGACATCAGGGTGCTCGAACTGGGCACCCTGATCGCCGGGCCGTATGCAGGACGCCTGCTCGGCGACATGGGCGCCGACGTCATCAAGATCGAGGACCCGAAGCGGCCCGACCCGCTCCGCACCTGGGGGCAGGGCGAACGGGACGGGCACCGCTTCTTCTGGACGGTGCACGCCCGCAACAAGCGGTGCATCACCCTCGATCTGCGGGCGCCCGACGGGCAGGAACTGTTCCGGCGTCTCGTCGCCGAGTCCGACGTGGTGGTCGAGAACTTCCGTCCCGGCACGCTCGAGAAGTGGGGGCTCGGCTACGACCTGCTCTCCGAGATCAATCCGGGCATCGTGCTGGCTCGCGTCTCCGGATACGGGCAGACCGGTCCCAAGGCCGGGCAGGCCGGCTACGCGTCCGTGGCCGAGGCTGAGAGCGGTCTGCGGCACCTGAACGGCTATCCCGGGCAGGCGCCCCCGCGACTCGCGCTCTCCCTGGGCGACTCCCTCGCCGGGATGTTCGCCGTGCAGGGCATCCTCGCCGCGCTGCTCGGCCGCGAACGGACCGGACGCGGGCAGGTCGTCGACGTGGCGCTCACCGAGGCGTGCCTCGCGATCCAGGAATCGGTGATCCCCGACTACGACGTCGCAGGCGTCGTCCGCGGCCCTTCCGGCACCCGGCTCGAGGGCATCGCCCCGTCGAACCTGTACCGGACGTCCGACGACATGTGGATCGTCATCGCCGCCAACCAGGACACCGTCTTCCGTCGCCTGTGCGCGGCGATGGAGCGCCCCGAGCTCGCCGGCGACCCGCGCTTCGCCGACCACCTCGCGCGCGGCGTGAACCAGGACGAGCTCGACGCCCTCATCGGCGAGTGGGCGGCGACGTGGACGCTCGACGACCTGCTGGCGCACCTGTCGTCGTCGGGTGTGGTGTCCGGGCCGGTGAACACCGTCGCGGAGGTCGTCGCCGATCCGCAGTTCCAGGCACGGGACATGATCGTTCCGCATCACGACGAGCGCACCGGCGCAGACGTACTCGGCCCCGGTGTGGTGCCGACGCTCACCGGGACGCCGGGTTCGGTGCGTCGTGCCGGCCCGCCCGTCGCGGGATACGACAACGCGGCGGTCTACGGCGAGATCCTCGGACTGAGCGACATCGAGCAGAAGGAACTGCGCGAGCGCGGAATCATCTGAGGTACGCAACGCGAGGCGAAGGCTCGCAACGTCGGCAGTCACTACCGGTGTTGCGAGCCTTCGTCCGTTGTTGCGTGCCTTCCGCGCAAGGTCACCCCGCAGGTGGAGGTGGCGCTGCAGCATCCGAAGGTCACGCTCATCGCCAACGCACTCGGCACCCCGCCGGCCGACATGATCGAGCACATCCACAAAGCCGGTCGCAAGGTCGCGGCGCTGTGCGGTTCGCCGAAGCAGGCCGCAAGCACGCCGACGCCGGTGTCGACATCATCATCGCCCAGGGCGGCGAAGGTGGCGGGCACTGCGGTGAGGTCGGCTCGATCGTGCTGTGGCCGCAGGTCGTCAAGGAGGTCGCGCCGGTCCCGGTGCTGGCGGCCGGAGATATCGGCAGCGGCCAGCAGATCGCCGCGGGGCTCGCGCTCGGCGCCCAGGGTGCGTGGACCGGTTCGCAGTGGCTCATGGTCGAGGAGGCCGAGAACACCCCGGTGCAGCAGGAGGCCTACATCAAGGCGAGCAGCCGCGACACCGTCCGCAGCCGCTCGTTCACCGGCAAGCCCTGCCGCATGCTCCGCAACGACTGGACTGAGGCGTGGGAGCAGGAGGGCAACCCGAAGCCCCTCGGAATGCCGTTGCAGTACATGGTCTCCGGCATGGCCGTCGCCGCCACTCACAAGTACCCCGACGAGTCGGTCGACGTCGCGTTCAACCCCGTCGGTCAGGTCGTCGGGCAGTTCACGAAGGTCGACAAGACCTCCGCGGTCATCGAACGCTGGGTGCAGGAGTACCTCGAGGCGACCGGCACGCTGGAGAAGCTGAACGAGGCCGCGAGCGTCTGATCCGCTCGGATTCGTCTCACGGGGAGGGACGAGGGTGCTCGAGGTTCGGTCCGGGTGCAATCCGGATCGGACCTCGTGCCGTCTCCATGTCCACCGGCTCGCCCTTCTGCGTGATCACCACGTGTTCGCTGCGTTCGAGTTCGGCGGCCACCGAGCGTGCGTCGTCCATGAGGTCGCGCCACGAGTCGCCACCCGCGACCCGCGCGGCGTCGCTGGGACAGATGGTGGACGGATTCCGTTCCCGGAGCAGCGCGCAGATCGTGGCCGCCAGCCGTTCACGATCCGCATATTCGTCGCGTGGTTCCCACCACGGATGCCCGCGTTCGCCGAGCGCGACCTTCGCGTCCTGGACGCGGTGCCGTGCGGAGTCGCCGTCGCTCTTCACGAGACGCCGAGCGCGCATCAACTCCGCCACGAGTTGCTTCTGCAACGGTTCAGGAATCGTGGGGTCGGTGGCACGCCAGCGCCGCCCGTTCACCACCACATATCTGCCGTCGGGCGTGCGCTCCGCCCCTCCGGATGACCCGTCGGTGTCCATCGGTCCCGCCCGTCACTCGACTCGACGGCGACGGAAGTCCTTCCGGACTTGTCGCCGAACAACCACCGCCGCGGCACAACTGTACGCGCGGGGGCGCGTCGGCCGAGGGGCGACGACGCTATCGCGCAGAAGTGCCGAGGGAGGCCGGTTCGAGAAGCTGCGCCAGTTCGTCCGACAACAGCCGGAATTCGGAATCGCCACGTTCCCGAAGCCACACCGGATCGCTGCAGGACCAGCGTTCGGCGGCGAGAGAACGGGTCAGGACCTTGAAGGTCGCGGTGCGGGGGAATTCGCGGCAGATACGGATCAGGGTGGGCAGCTGCTTGGGGCCGAGATCGGTCTGTGCATCGAGGAAACGCGCGAAAGCGGCGGGATCGAAGTCGGAATCCGCAGCGGGAATCACGGCGGCCATCACGCGGTCGCCGACCTGCCGGTCGGGCACCCCGTACACCGCGACCTGAACGAAGCCCTCGTACCGCATCAGGATGCGCTCGATGGGCGCCGCACCGAGATTCTCACCGTCCACCCGGAGCCAGCCCGAACTGCGCCCGGCGAAGTACACGAAACCGTTCTCGTCCTGGTAGGCGAGGTCGCCGCTGTGATAGCGCCCGTCGCGGAGGCGTTCGACGTCGGCCTCGGGATTGTTGTAGTAGCCGTCGAACAGACCGGCACCGCGCACGTTGACGAGCTCGCCCGTCGCGGCGTCGGCGTTGGTGATCCTGCCGTTCGCGTCCGACACCGCCGGAGGGCAGCGTCGCCCCGTCTCGGGATCGAGGATCTCGATGCCCTCGGGAAGCCGACCGAGGGCGCCGGCCGGGACGTCGGGTGCCGACGCGATCGCGATGCCGCCCTCGGTCGAGCCGAACCCGTCGACCACCCGCGCGCCGAAGCGCCGCGTGAACTCGGTGACGTCGGCGGCCGACGCCTCGTTGCCGTACACGATGCGCAGCGGGTTGTCGTGGTCGTCGGGCTGCTCGGGAGTCGCCACCACATACGACAGCGGCTTGCCGACGTAGTTCGCGAAGGTCACGCCGTAACGGCGGACGTCGGGAAGGAAACCCGACGCCGAGAACCGGCGACGCAGGGCGATGCTGCCGCGCGCGGCGAGTCCGACCGACCAGCCGGCGATCATCGCGTTGGAGTGGAACAGGGGCATCGACACGTACACGGTGTCGTCGGAGCCGAGACCGAACCGCGTGGCGAGCATCGTCGCGGGATCGGTGAACTTGCGGTGCGTGCACCGCACGGCCTTCGGGTCGCCGCTCGTGCCCGACGTGAAAATCAGCATGAACAGGTCGTCGGGGGAATGCGCGGCAGTCTCCACGACCGTGCCGGTGAACGGGGCGAGCATCGCCGTCCACTCGGGGGAGTCGACATCGATCACCCGCACGTCGCCGAGATCCACACCGTCGAACAGTGACGCATGTGCGGCCTCGGTGAACACGACCCGGCAGTCGGCGAGCGCGATGTCGCGGGCGAGCGCCGCACCGCGCCGGGTCGTGTTCAGGCCCACCACCACCGAACCGGAGAAGGCCGCGGCGCCGAGCAGCAACGAAAACTCCGGGACGTTGTCCATGAGGATCCCGATGTGCTTCGGTGCCGGGCCGTCGAGCAGGTCGCGCAGCAATGCGGCGCGTCGCCGGGACTGTGCGACGTGTTCGCGCCAGGACAGCTCGGTCTCCTCGAAGCGCAGTCCTCGATCGTCGACGTCGGCGAGTCGTTCGAGCAGTTCGGTGACGGTGAAGGCAGACATGCGATCAGGCCGGGACGTCGGCGAGTTCGCGTCCGAGCGCGCGCAACTGGTCGGTGGCGGAGCCGAGCAGGAACTCGTGGTGCTTGGCCGCGAGGAAGTAGCGGTGCACCGGATGGTCCTCGTCGAGTCCGACACCGCCGTGCACGTGCACGGTGGTGTGCGCGACACGATGTCCCGCATCGGCAGCCCAGAAGGCCGCGGTGCGCAGGGCGTCGTCGTGACGCTCACCCGAAGCCATGCGGAAGGCGGCCTGCCACAACGTCAGACGCACCGCCTTGACGTCGATATAGGCGTCGGCGAGTCGCTGGGAGACGGCCTGGAAACTGCCGATCGGGCGGTCGAACTGGACGCGTTCGCGCGCGTACTGCGCGGTGAGCTCGAGCGCCTGCTCGAGGACGCCGCATTGGTAGGCGGCGGAGCCGAGCAGGCTGCGGTCGCGCAACCACGTCGCCACGGCGAGGCCGTCGGTGCCGAGGACACGATCGGCCGGGAGCGCGACCTGCTCGAGGGTGACGATGCCGCGACTGTCGAAGTCAGTGGTCTGCTGACGGGTGATCGAGACACCCGGATCGTCGGGTCGCACGAGGAAGACCGACACCGAGTCGCCGATGGTGGCCGGGACGAGGAAACCGTCGGCGACCGGCGCCGAGTCGACGACGATCTTCACGCCGTCGAGCACGTGACCGTCGCCGGTGGCCTGCGCCCGGGTCGCCGGGGTCGTGGGATCGGGGTTCAGTTCCTCGGCGAGCGCGGCGGAGAGGATCTGCTCGCCGGTCGCCGCAGGGCGTCCCCACTCGGCCTGCTGCTCGGCGGCGCCGAACTCCGCGATCGCCGACGCGCACGCGGCGATCGAGCCGATGTACGGGACGGCGGCGACGCCGCGGCCGAGTTCGCGCAGGATGCTCGCCTGCTCGAGCGGGCCGTAACCGTCTCCGCCCAGCGACTCGGGAAGAGCGGCGCCGAGCACGCCCGACGATGCGAGCGTGTCCCACAGGGTGCGGTCGAGGCGGTCCTCGGAGGCGTCGAGTGTGCGCAGGTGCTCGTTGGTGACGATGTCCGCGACGATGCTGCGGGTCAGTTCTGCGAGATCCTGCTGGGCCTCGGTAAGGGTGAAGTCCACGGTGCGCGTCCTTTTCTAACGCTTGGCGGGCGGCTGGCCGAGAGCGGTCATCGCGATGATGTCGCGCTGGACCTCGTTGGTGCCGCCACCGAAGGTGAGGATGAGGGAACTGCGGTGCATGCGTTCGATCCGTCCGCGGAGCAGCGCGCCGGCCGAGTTCTGCCGTACCGTCGCCGCGGGTCCGAGGACCTCCATGAGCAACCGGTAGGCCTCGGTCGCGAATTCGGTTCCGAACACCTTGTTGGCGGAGGCGGCCTCCGGGCCGAGCGGGGTCGTGCCGGCGCTCGAGGCGATGTCCCAGTTCATCAGCTGCAGGTATTCGGCCCCGGCGTGGACGCGTGCCAGGTTGATCTGGACCCATTCCTGGTCGATCACCCGTCGCCCGTCGGGCAGATGCGTCTCCTGCGCCCAGCGCCGGACCTCGGTCAGTGCGGTGCGCACGGGGCCGGCGGAGGTGAGCGCGACCCGCTCGTGGTTGAGCTGGTTGGTGATGAGCGCCCAGCCGCCGTCGACCTCGCCGACGAGTGCGGACGCCGGGACGCGCACGTCCTGGTAGTAGGTGGCGCTCGTGTCGGGGCCGGCCATGGTGTGCACAGGGGTGTACGAGAAGCCGGGAGCGTCGGTCGGCACGATGAAGACGCTGATCCCCTTGTGCTTCTTGACATCCGGGTTGGTGCGCGCGGCGAGCCAGACGTAGTCGGCGTAGGCGATCAGGCTCGTCCACATCTTCTGCCCGTTGATGACCCACTCGTCGCCGTCGCGCACCGCGGTGGTGCGCAGGGAGGCGAGGTCGGTGCCGGCGCCGGGTTCGGAATAGCCGATCGAGAAGTGCAGTTCGCCCGCGGAGATGCGAGGGAGGAAGAACTCCTTCTGCTCGTCCGTGCCGTAGTGCATGATCGTCGGCGCGACCGAGTCGATGGTGAGGAAGGGGACGGGCGCGCCGGCGATGGCCGCCTCGTCGGTGAAGATCAGTTGGTCCATCGCGGAACGGTTCTGGCCACCGTACTCCTCGGGCCACCCGAGGGTGAGCCGGCCGTCCTTGCCCATCTGCTGCACGACCTCGCGGTACACGTTGCCGGAGCCGTACTCCCCGGTCGTGGCCGCGAGCGCCTCGCGGCGCTCGGGTGTCATGATCTGTGCGAAATAGGCCCGCAATTCCTCGCGGAGGGCTTGTTGCCCGGGGGTGTAGGAGATGTCCACGAACGCTCCGTTTCGTCGCTGCGTGTCCCCGCGAATCGTCTCTGTGGGATCATCGCGAATCATTGCACAGAATTGGAACGCGTTCTAGTCTGGACTCGATCGGTCGGCGCGAATGTGAAGCGAGGTCCCGGAATGGATGTCAAGGTCGACTTCGACCGCTGTGAAGCGAACGGCGTGTGTGTCGGGCTGGCGCCCGACGTCTTCGATCTCAACGACGACGACGAGCTGATCGTCACGCATCCCGTACCCGAGGGTAGCGAGGACGTCGTCCGCGAGGCCGTCGCCCAGTGCCCGCGTGCGGCCCTCGCCGAGGCATGAGCGTCGGACGGTGACCGGCACCGACCCTTGTCAGGAAAAATAACAAGTTCTACATTCTCGGTGCCCCCGGGTCCTGGTGGGGAGAGTACCGGCGTGCGGCCGGCAATCGGCCCGAATCTCGAGGAGTACGTGGATGAGTGCGGACGCCAACGGTGGCGCGGAGAACGACGATCGGGTGTCTCTCGAAGGGCGGGTCGCCGTCGTCACGGGAGCCGGAGCGGGACTCGGACGTGCCGAGGCGCTCGCGCTCGCGCGGGCCGGAGCATCGGTGGTGGTCAACGATCTCGTGGAGAACGACGCGGTGGAGGACACCCTCGCGCGGATCCGCGATCTCGGTGCCGAGGCGGAGTTCGTGCCCGGCAGCGTCGCCGAGCGTGAGACGGCCGATGCGATGCTCGCCGCGGCGCACGGCAAGTTCGGTGGTCTCGACATCGTCGTCAACAATGCAGGCATCACGCGGGATCGGATGCTGCCCAACATGTCCGACGACGAGTGGGATTCGGTGGTCGCCGTGCACCTGCGTGGTCACTTCCTGTTGTCCCGCAATGCCGCGGCCTACTGGCGCGACCGGTCGAAGCAGGAGGGTGGCCCCGTCTACGGGCGTCTGGTCAACACGTCCTCGGAGGCCGGTCTGCTCGGGCCGCCCGGGCAACCCAACTACGGTGCCGCCAAAGCCGGCATCACCGCGCTCACCCTCTCGGCCGCCCGTGGTCTCGAGCGGTACGGTGTCCGCGCCAACGTGATCTGCCCGCGAGCGCGGACGTCGATGACCGAGGCGGTCTTCGGTGGTGCGCCGGACGACGGCATCGATCCGCTCTCGCCCGACCACGTCGCGAATCTGGTCGCCTATCTCGCCTCCCCGGCGGCCGGGCGCGTCAACGGGCAGGTCTTCATCGTCTACGGACCCATGGTGGCCCTGATGGCCGCGCCGGTCGTCGAGCAGCGTTTCGACGCCGACGGGCAGTGGACCCCCGCAGCGCTCGCCGACGAGCTCGGCGGTTACTTCGCCGATCGTGATCCGGGCCGGACGTTCTCGGCCTCGGCGGCTCTCGATCTGTAGTTCCGGCATCCCCTGCTGTTCCCGTTCGGGGACAGCAGGGGATGTCGTGTCTTCGTCCCCGGGCCGGGATCCTGCAACTACGGATGACGGACACCGGGGTTCCGGTAGCGTCACGCCCACTCGGGCCGTTCCTCCGGCTCTCGCCGGGCCCCGTAATTTGGCCTGGTACGTGTTCTAATTTTTCCCCTACTGCGACGACCCGATCGGGCCGTGACGGCCTCTCGTGCCGAGGTGATCGAGCTCGGGCCCGGCGTCGAGAATCTCACCGAAACCCCAGCGTAAAACCACTTATGAGCGTGTCGATACGCGTCGGTCGACGCCCGTGTGTCCGTTCGGACGGAAATGGATCGAGATGCCCCTCGACGAATCTTTGACAGGTGAACACGTTCTAGTTACTATGACCCGGGTCACAGCACACGCCATCGATCGGCCGCGCGCCGACGACGTGAGGATCGAAGGGGGCACACGATGATAGACCTCCTCGAGGTTCCCTTACGGGCCGTCGGCGGACTGTTCGCCATGACCGGCGAGACCGCCCGGGCGGCCTTCCGTCGCCCCTTCCAACGGCGCGAGTTCATCGACCAGGCATGGTTCGTCGCACGCGTCTCGCTCGTGCCCACCGTGCTCGTCGCGGTGCCGTTCACGGTTCTGGTGAGCTTCACCCTCAACATCCTGCTCCGGGAGATCGGCGCGGCCGACCTCAGCGGAGCGGGTGCGGCCCTCGGCGCGGTGACGCAGGTGGGTCCCATGGTCACGGTGCTCATCGTCGCCGGTGCCGGCGCCACCGCGATCTGCGCCGATCTCGCGGCGCGCACCATCCGCGAGGAGATCGACGCGATGCGTGTGCTCGGCATCGATCCGATCCAGCGTCTCGTCGTGCCCCGGGTGCTCGCGTCCACCGTCGTTGCCCTACTGCTCAACGGTCTCGTGTGCACGATCGGCATCCTCGGCGGGTTCGCCTTCTCGGTCTTCCTCCAGGACGTCAACCCCGGCGCGTTCATCAACGGCATCACCCTGCTCACCGGCTTCGGAGAACTGATGATCTCCCAGGTCAAGGCGGGGCTGTTCGGCATGATCGCGGGGCTGGTCGCGTCCTATCTCGGTCTCAATGTCAAAGGTGGAGCGAAGAGTGTCGGCGACGCCGTCAACCAGACGGTCGTGTTCGCGTTCATGGCGCTGTTCGTGGTCAACCTCCTCGTCACGGCCGTCGGCATCAAGCTGACCGCGGGATGAGGGGAGCGGAGATTTCATGGCAGTGATGTCCTGGCGCTTCCCCCGTGCGGTTCGGCGCATGACACGTGCGTCGTCCACCGTGGACCGGGTGGGGGAGCAGGCGCTGTTCTTCGGGCGCGCCCTCGCGACGGTCCCCCGGGCGCTGATGCACTACCCCAAGGAGACGGTGCGTCTGGTCGCCGAGATCAGCATGGGCACCGGCGCACTCGCCGTCATCGGCGGCACCGTCGTGATCGTCGGCTTCCTGACGCTCTTCACCGGCGGCATCATCGCCGTGCAGGGCTTCAGCTCACTCGGCAACATCGGTGTCGAAGCGCTCACCGGCTTCTTCGCGGCCTTCATCAACGTGCGTATCGCGGCCCCGACGATCGCCGGCATCGGGCTGGCGGCCACCATCGGCGCCGGCTCCACCGCCCAGCTCGGCGCCATGCGTGTCTCCGAGGAGATCGACGCGCTCGAGACCATGGCGATCCCGTCCATCCCGTATCTGGTGTCCACGCGCGTGCTCGCCGGGATGATCGCGATCGTCCCGCTGTACTCGCTCGCCGTGATCGCCTCGTTCGTCGCGAGCCGCTTCGCGACGGTGGTGCTCTACGGCCAGTCGGCGGGCGTGTACGACCACTACTTCACGACCTTCCTGATACCCACCGACATCCTGTGGTCGTTCGTCCAGGCCATCGTGATGGCGATCGCCGTGATGCTCATCCACACCTACTACGGTTTCACCGCAGGTGGCGGCCCCGTCGGTGTGGGTGTCGCGGTCGGCAACGCGGTGCGGGCCTCGCTCGTCGCGGTCGTCACCGTCACCCTGCTCATCTCGCTCGCCGTCTACGGCGCGACCGGCAACTTCAACCTGTCGGGATAGGGCGCGCGACATGGACACTCCTTCGTGGAAGAAGAAGTTCGCCGCCTTCGGTCTCGTGGGCGGCCTCGCCGCGATCGTCGCGGTGGCACTGACGATGTTCGCCGGTGGGTTCACCTCGACGGTCCCGCTCACCGTCACCTCGCCCCGGTCGGGTCTGGTGATGGAACCCGACGCCAAGGTGACGATGCGCGGCGTCGAGGTGGGCCGCGTGGCGTCGATCGAGCACACACCGGCCGGTGCGGTCCTGCATCTCGACATGCAGCCCGGGCAGATGCAGCTCATCCCGTCGAACGCACGGGTGGCGATCGAATCCACCACCGTCTTCGGTGCCAAGTTCGTCAACATCGTCGTCCCCGACGATCCGTCCTCGGTGCCGATGCAGGAAGGCGCCGTAATCGCGGCCGACAACGTCACCGTCGAGTTCAACACGGTCTTCGAGCACCTGTCCGACGTGCTCGCCCAGATCCAGCCCGAGAAGCTCAACGCCACCCTCGGCGCGCTGTCGGAAGCGCTCAACGGACGCGGCGACGCCCTCGGTGCCGCCCTGGCCGAGGCCGATGCGTATCTCGCCGAGATGAATCCGTCGCTGCCGCAACTGCAGGCCGACCTCGTCTCGGCTGCGCAGGTGACCGACGTCTACGCCGACACGGCCCCCGACCTCATGACCACGATCGGCAACGCCACCGACGTCGGCAACACCGTCGTCGACGAACAACAGCAACTCGATCTGCTACTGATGAACCTCACCGGTCTCGCGAACACCGGACGGGACGTCCTGGGGGAGAACGAAACACAGTTGACCACCGCACTCGACAGCCTGAGCCGCACCACCGGCCTGCTCGGTGAGTACTCGCCGCAATTGACCTGCTTCATAGTCGGTCTCAACGACGCCCGGGTGGCGTTCGAACCGATGGCCGGCACCGGGGAGTACGCCGCGCTGATGCTGAGCACCAGCTTCATGGGTGGCGCGACGCCGTACAACGACGCCCAGGATCTGCCCGTGGTCGGCGCGACCGGCGGACCGAACTGCTGGGGCCTGCCGAACTTCGACCCGCGCCGCGACGGTCACGCGCCGTTCGTCGTGTCGAACACCGGCGAAACGCCCTACAAGCCCGCAACGGAAGCCTGGATCCGCTACCCGACGATCTTCCAGTACCTGTTCGGCGACCATCTCGCGGGCGGGCGGTGACCATGAGAGCGACCACCGTCAAGTTCCTGATCTTCGCCGTCACGATGACGTTGATCTTCGCCGGGCTGGCCGTCGTGTTCAGCCAGGCGCGGTTCACCGGCACCGAGAACTACCGGGCCACCTTCACGGACGTCTCCGGTCTCGGTGCCGGCGACAAGGTCCGCATCGCCGGGGTGCAGGTCGGTTCGGTGAAGAAGGTCGACATCGGCCGCGACAACACCGCCGAGATCGAGTTCGACGTGGATGCGAAGCACACGCTGTTCACCGGCACCCGCGCCACCGTGCGATACGAGAACCTCGTCGGCGACCGGTATCTCGAACTGCTCGAAGGTGCCGGCAGCGTCGACGTCCTGCCCGCCGGTGGCAACATCCCGATCGAGCAGACCGAACCCGCCCTCGATCTCGACCTGCTCCTCGGCGGGTTCAAGCCGCTGTTGCAGGGCCTCGACGCGCAGCAGGTCAACGACCTCTCCGGAGCTCTGTTGCAGGTCTTCCAGGGGCAGGGCGACACGCTCGTGTCGCTGCTGGGGAACACCAACTCGTTCACCAACTCACTCGCCGACCGCGACCAGCTGATCGGCGACGTCATCGACAACCTCAACGCCGTCCTCGGCACGATCGACGATCACGACCGCGAGTTCGAGAACACGATCGAACAGCTGCACACCCTGGTGGGCGGGCTGTCCGCCGATCGTGATCCCATCGGCGCGTCGATCCCGCCGATCGCCTCCGGCACCGCGGATCTCGCCGCGCTGTTGCAGAACAACCGGCCCGACTTGCAGACGGTCATCGCCGAGACGAACCGCACCATGACCCAGCTCGACCTCGGCAAGGATGACATCAACCGCACGCTCGAACGCCTGCCCTCCGACTACAAGAAACTCATCCGCGTGGGTGCATACGGAAACTTCTTCCAATTCTTCCTCTGTGCCAATACTTTCAAGTTCTCCGGACCGGACGGCACCACCATCCGGTACACCACGGCGAACCACGACACGGGAAGGTGTGCGAAGGTCGAATGAGTGCACCCCGTGACCCCAACTACATCCGCACGGGCATCATCGGCCTGGCCGTGTCCGCCGCGATCGTTCTCGCCGGTCTGCAGTACGACCAGCTGCACTTCCTCTCCGGGGGCCTGAGCTACTCGGCGCGCTTCCAGGACGCCGGCGGTCTGGTGCCCGGCGACGACGTCATGCTCGCCGGCGTGAACGTCGGCGACGTCACCGAGGTGCGCCTCGACGGTCAGGCCGTGCTGGTGAGTTTCCGCATCCGGGACGGTATCGGGCTCGGCGACACCACCGGAGCCGACATCAAGACCAACACCGTGCTCGGCCGGAAATCGCTGGCGCTGCGCCCCGGTGGCGACGGTGTGATGCGCCCGAACTCGATCATCGGTATCGAGCACACCAATTCGCCGTACTCACTGACCGACGCACTCGGCGATCTCACGACGACCGTCTCCGAACTCGACACCGATCGCATCAACGACTCGCTCGACGCGCTGTCGCAAACCCTCGAGAACACCCCGCCCGAGATCCAGGGCGCCCTGGAGGGCATGACCCGCCTGTCGCAGTCGATCAACGCCCGCGACGAGTCGTTGCACCAACTGCTCGAGCGTGCCGAGAGCGTGACGGGCATCCTGGCCGAGCGCAGCGACCAGGTCAACGCGCTCATCGTCGACGCGAACGCCCTGTTCGGCGAATTGAGCCTGCGCCGCGACGCCATCACCGAACTGATCGCGAACATCTCCTCCGTCTCACGTCAGCTCACCGGGCTCGTGCAGGACAACCAGGCGCAGATGGCACCGACACTCGAGAAGCTCAACCTCGTGACGGCCAACCTGCAGGCGAACAAGGAGAACATCGCCGGGGCGCTCGACGGCCTGGGCCCGTACATCAGCGCACTCGGGGAATCCGTCGCCAGCGGACCGTTCTTCAACGCCTACGTGTCCAACATCCTGCCGGCGCCGTGGTGGAAGGCCATCGTGGACAGCCAGGTCGCGCCCGATCTTCTCCCCGAGGATCTCCATGACGTGATCCCGGACGGGCCCCCGACTATCAAGAGGGACGGCGAATGAGTACCGATACCGCCCCGACGACCGCCCGCCGTCGCCCACCCCTGCTGGTGCCGGTGATCATCGGCGCCGTCGTCGTGCTCGTGCTCGGCGCCCTCGCCGTGTTCGTCCTGCCGGACCTCGGCAAACGCACGATCCACGCCGAATTCGCGTCCACCAGCGGCCTGTACGAGGGCGACGACGTGCGGGTGCTCGGCGTCTCGGTGGGGCGCATCAGCGACATCGAACCCCGCGACGACCTCGTACAGGTGACGATGAAGGTCGACGACGGCGTCGAGATCCCGTCCGATGCGAGTGCCGTCGTCATCGCGCAGAGTCTCGTCTCGGCGCGCTTCGTCCAGCTCACCCCTGTGTACTCGGGTGGCCCGACGATCGAGGACGGCGCGACGATCCCGATGCAGCGCACGGCCTCTCCCGTGGAGTGGGACCAGATCAAGACCGAACTGATGCGATTGTCCGAAGCGCTCGGTCCCGAGGAACTCGATCCGCAGGGATCTCTCGGCCGGTTCATCGACACCGCGGCCGAGAATCTCGAGGGCAACGGGCAGACCGTGCGCGAGGCCCTTCGGGAGCTGTCGGACACGATGCGCACGCTCTCGGAGGGACGCACCGATCTGTTCTCGACGATCCGCAACCTGCAGACCTTCGTGTCGGTCCTCTCGTCGAGCAACGAACAGATCGTGCAGTTCGGCGGTCGTCTCGCGTCGGTCTCGGACGTGCTCGCGCAGAGCTCCGACCAGCTCGGTGTCTCCTTGTCCGAGTTGAACATCGCCGTCGGCGACGTACAGCGGTTCGTGCAGGACAACCGGGCCGAGCTCACCGAATCGGTGGAGCGGCTGGCCGATGCGACCGAGGTGCTGGTCCGCAAACGTCCCGAGATCGAGCGGGTGCTGCACTCCGGCCCGACCTCCCTCGCGAACTTCTACAACATCTACAAGCCGGCGCAGGGGTCGCTCACGGGCGCGCTCGCGATCAACAACCTCGCCAACCCCGTCGAGTGGATGTGCGGGTCGGTCGCGGCCGCCGCGAACGCGACCTCCGAGCGCAGCGAGGAACTGTGCCGCCAGCAACTCGGCCCGGTGCTGTCGTCCATCAACGCCAACTACCTTCCGCTGCTGGTCAATCCGCTCGCCGGTGTGCAGGCCTTCCCCGACGACATCGTCTACACCGAAACCTGGCTCGAGGAGGCGTCGGCAGGTCGTGGCACCGCGCCCGAGCCGTCGTCCTCGGAGACCGCGTCGCCGGTCGACGGGATCCTCGGTGGCCTGCCGTCGCTGCAGGTCCCGCAGGATCTGGGTTCTCTGCTGCAGCCGGGAGGAGTGCGATGACCGGCCGCTCGATGTTCCGCCGCCTGGGCGTCGCGGCCACCGCGGTCGCGGTGAGCACGACGCTCACCGCCTGCGAGTGGGACGGACTCAACTCGATTCCCATGCCCGGCAGCGCCGGCCGCGGGGAGGGTGCCTACGAGGTGCAGATCGAGATGCCCAACGTGACGACCCTGACCCAGAACTCGCCCGTGCGGGTCGACGACGTCACCGTCGGGTCGATCTCGGGGATCGAACTCGACGGCTGGCACGCGCTCGTGACGGTCTCGCTCGACGAAGGCGTGATCGTTCCGGCCAACTCGCTCGCGCGGATCGGTCAGACGAGCCTGCTCGGATCGCAGCACCTCGAACTGATCCCGCCCGTCGGCGAACCCCCGGAGGGCCGCCTCGAGGACGGCGACGTCATCCCACTCGAACGCGCCGGTGCGTATCCGACCACCGAACAGACGCTCTCGTCGTTGTCGGTGGTGCTCAACGGTGGTGGACTCGCGCAGATCAACGACATCACCACCGAGCTGAACGCGGCGCTCGTCGGCCGGGAGGACTCGATCCGGAACCTGCTCCCGCGCCTGGACGAACTGGTCTCCACTCTCGATACGCAGCGCGGTGACATCATCGCCGCGCTGGAGGGCATGGACCGTCTGGCGGCGACCGTGAACGACCAGAACGCGACACTCGTCCGGGCTCTCGAGGAACTGCCGCCCGCGATCGAGGTGCTGGCCGACCAGCGATCGAACCTCACGGCCGCGATGAGTTCGCTCGGCGAGCTGAGCACCGTGGCCAGCCGGGTCGTGGAGACCTCGAACGACGACCTGAAGGCGAACCTCGAGGGGCTCGCCCCGACGTTGAAGGCGCTGGCCGATTCGGGCAGTGCCCTGACCGAGGTGCTCGGTGTGCTGCTCACCTATCCCTTCCCGCAGGCGGGCATCAACAACATCATCCGCGGCGACTACGCCAACCTCGCGATGACGATCGACCTCAGTCTCGAACGTCTCGACCTGAACTTCCTGTCCGGGACGCCGCTCGCGGGACGTCTCGCGGGTCCGGAGGGGATCCTCGGCCGCGACGCGGGACTCGCTGCGCAGGCGACCGATCCGTTCCGTGCACCGCTCGAACCGCCACCGCCGCCACCGCCCGGTCCCGAAGGGAAACTGACGATCCCCGGCATCGGTGAGATCACCATTCCCGGCCTTCCCCTGGGGGTGCCCGCACCATGATGCTCACGCGGTTCGTCCGCATCCAGCTCACGATCTTCGCGATCCTCACGGTCGTCGGACTCGTCGTGATGTCGCTGATGTACGTGCGGCTGCCCGCCCTGTTCGGGGTCGGGCGGTACGAGGTGGTCGTCGAACTCCAGTCGACCGGCGGCCTGTACCCGCATTCGAACGTCACCTACCGCGGCAACACCGTCGGCACCGTCCGGAGCGTCTCGCTGTCGCCGGTGGGCGTCGAGGCGAAGTTGTCCATCGACAGCGACGCGAAGATCCCCGCCGACGTCGACGCGGCCGTGCGCAGCGTGTCGGCGGTCGGCGAACAGTACGTCGATCTCGTGCCCCGGGCCGACGGCTCGGGCGGCGAACGTCTGGCCGACGGCGACGTGATCCCGGTCGACCGCACGACGGTGCCTCAGGAGGTCGGTGCCCTGCTCGACCAGGCCGACGTGCTGCTCGCCTCGATCGGCGACACGCGACTGCAGACGGTGGTCGACGAGGCGTTCGACGCGTTCAACGGCTCCGGACCCGAACTGCAGGAACTGATCGACTCGACGCGCCTGTTCGTGCAGGAGGCCTCGGCGAACAGCGCCGAGACACGGCAGTTGATCGATCAGATCGGTCCGCTGCTCGACACGCAGGTGGTCACGAGCGACGCCATCCGGTCGTGGACACGCGACATGGTGACCTTCACCGATCGTCTGCGCGAGAGCGATCCCGACCTGCGGGCCCTGCTCGACGTCGGGCCGGGAGCCGCTGCCGAAGCCGAATCGTTGCTGCAGGACCTGAAACCGACGCTGCCGCTGCTGCTCGCGAATCTGGTGAGCGTCGGCGAGGTGGGCGTCATCTACAACGCCGGCATCGAGCAGATCCTGGTGCTGTACCCGCCGATGACGACGGCCCTGATCACCGCGGCCGGCGACGGCCCACCGGAGGACGGTGCCGTGGTGGACTTCCATCTGCAACTGCACGATCCGCCGCCGTGCCTGGCCGGTTTCGTGCCGCCGGAACAGTGGCGCAGCCCGGCCGACACGTCCATGGTCGACACCCCGGGCGACGTCTTCTGCCAACTGCCGCAGGACTATCCGAATGCGATCCGCGGTGCCCGGAACCTGCCGTGCATGGAGTACCCGGGCCGTCGCGCACCGACGCCCGACATGTGCCGCACCGGGTACAGCCCCACCTACTCGGACAATCCGTGGACCGGGCCGCCCACGCCGGTGGCCTCGGAGAATGTCGCACCCACACCCGCCTCCTACGGCGGGGGAGACGACACGGCTCCCGCCGGGGTCGCGGCGCGACGGATCGATCCGCAGACCGGGACGTACATTGGTCCCGACGGCACCGTGTACACGCACGCCGATCTCGGTGGAGATCGGAGCTTGGAGAGTTACATGAAGGCGCAGCAGGGCTGATGGCAGACGAGATCGACATGAAGACGAAGCCGAGATGGGCCAAGCCGGTCGCGATCATCGCGTCCGTGCTGGTGATCGCACTCGTGGCGGTCGGGGCCTGGCTCATCGTCGACCGGCAGTCCGCGAACGAACGCGACGAGCGTCGGGAGGCGTACCTGCAGGCCGCGCGGCAGACGGTGCTCAACCTGACCACCATCAACGCCGACACCGCCGACGCCGACGTCGCGCGTCTGCTCGAAGGCGCGACGGGTGATTTCAAGGCCGAGTTCGAGGGCCGCGAAGGACCTTTCGTGGAGGTCGTGCAGCAGGCCGGTGTCGACACCACCGGTGAGGTCCTCGAGGCGGGGATCCAGAACGAGGACGGCACGTGCGCGTCGTCGCTCGTCGCCTCCCGCGCGATGGTGAGCAACGCCGACCAGACCGAACCCGAAGCACGCGACTTCCGTCTGCGGGTGACGATCTGCGACGAGAACGGCAGATTGTTGGCGTCGAAGGTGGAGTTCGTGCCGTGACCGACGAGAAGGACGATCGCGTGACGCTCGACAAGACCGACGAAGCCGTGTCCGGCACTGTGTCCGACAAGACCGAGGAGACGGGCGGATCCACCGCCGCCGCCGAGACCTCGGCCGCCGCCGCCTCGGTCCCGGACGCGACTTCGGATCCGAAGGCCTCGTACCTGCCGCACATCGCGATCGGATTGTCGATCGTGGCACTGGTTTTCGCGGTCCTGGTGGGGTGGCTCGCCTACGGCACCGTCCAGCAGTCCGCCGCCGAGACGGCGCGGACCGACGCGCGGGTCGCTGCGGAGGAACAGGCGGTCGCGATGCTCGCCTACACCCACGATCAGGTGGACGCGCAGACCGAGGCCGCTGCGGAAGGCCTCACCGGCGACTTCCGCGACGAGTACACGAATCTGATGAAGAACATCATCGCGCCGGGCGCCAAGGAGAAGGCGATCAGCGTGCAGGTGAGCGTGCAGGCGTCGTCGGTGGTCTCCGCCGACGCCGACAGTGCCGTGACCCTGCTGTTCCTCAACCAGATCACGACGAGTTCGGAGAACCCCGAAGCGGTGAGCAGCGGCAGCCGGGTGCGCGTCGAACTCGAAAAGCAGGACGGGCGTTGGCTCGTCAGCCGGCTGACGCCGATCTAGGAGAGAGCCGTCAGGTGGGGTCGGGTTCGCCGGCCTCACCCGGCGCGATCAGCGCGCGCCCGGCGGCATTGGTGTTGGCGAGAGTGTCGAGGAACGAACGGGCCCAGCGGTCCACATCGTGCGTGAGCACCTGACGGCGCAGCGCACGCATCCTCTTGCGGCCGTCCTCGCGCGGCACCTCGATCGCGGCCTGGATCTTGTCCTTGACGTCCTCGAGGTCGTGCGGGTTGCACTGGAACGACTGTCGCAGTTCGGCTGCGGCACCGGTGAACTCGCTGAGCACCAGCGCGCCGCCGAGATCGCTGCGGCACGCAATGTACTCCTTGGCGACGAGATTCATACCGTCGCGCAAGGGGGTCACGAGCATGACGTCGGCCGCGACGAAGAACGCGATGAGCTCGTCGCGGGGGACCGGCCGGTGGATGTAGTGCACCACCGGACGCCCCACCTCGGCGTACTCGCCGTTGATGCGGCTGACCGTCCGCTCGATCTCGCCGCGCATGTGGACGTAGGAATCGACGCGTTCCCGGCTCGGGGTCGCGAGCTGCACCATCACGGTGTCCTTCGGGTCCATGCGACCCTCGGCGAGGAGTTCGTGCACCGCGTCGAGCCGCACGTCGATGCCCTTGGTGTAGTCGAGCCGGTCGACGCCGAGCAGGATCTTCTTCGGGTTGCCGAGTTCCTTGCGCAACGCCTTGGCACGATCGCGGATCGTCTTGCTGCGCGACTGCTGGTCGAGCCGGCCCGATTCGATGGAGATGGGGAAGGCACCGACACGCACCGAGCGGAAGCCGACCTGGACCACGCCGAGCTTCGACCGGATACCGATGTTGCCGCGGGAGGTCTGGGCCCCTGCCAGACGTCGGGCGAGATACAGGAAGTTCTGGGCACCACCGGGGAGGTGGAAGCCGATGAGATCGGCGCCGAGGAGACCCTCGACGATCTCGGTGCGCCACGGCAGTTGCATGAACAGCTCGATCGGCGGGAACGGGATGTGCAGGAAGAAGCCGATCGTCAGATCGGGGCGGAGCATCCGCAGCATCTTCGGCACCAGCTGCAGCTGGTAGTCCTGGATCCAGACGGTCGCGCCCTCCGCGGCGGCCTTCGCGGTCTCCTCCGCGAAGCGGCGGTTGATCTCGACGTAGGAGTTCCACCATTCGCGCCGGTACTCCGGGCGCACGATCACGTCGTGGTAGAGCGGCCACAGCGTGGCGTTGGAGAACCCCTCGTAGTAGTCGGCGATGTCCTCGGTGCTCAACCGCACCGAGTGCAGGGTCAGACCGTCCTCGACGATGACGCCGGACTCGGCGTCGGCCACACCGGCCCAGCCGACCCAGGCGCCGTTGTTCGAACGCAGGATCGGCTCGAGCGCGGTGACGA
The DNA here is from genome assembly GCF_001665495.1 of Rhodococcus sp. 852002-51564_SCH6189132-a. NCBI lineage: Bacteria > Bacillati > Actinomycetota > Actinomycetes > Mycobacteriales > Nocardiaceae > Rhodococcus > Rhodococcus sp. 852002-51564_SCH6189132-a. The sequence goes on along the minus strand of NZ_LZMJ01000013.1, from coordinate 1,606 downwards.
GGCCGCCCGGACTGCGCTTCCAGCGGGTGGTGCCGTCGGGAAGCCGTTCGAGGTCGACCGGCAGGCGATTGGCGACGACCACGAAGTCCGACCCGGCGTGCGAGTCGTGGTTCCCCGCTGCGTCCGCTTCGCCTGCTGTCACGTTGTGGTCCTCTTTCGGGGCCGGTGCCGTCGCCGGCCCGGCAGGGTGGGTGCCGTCACCGGCCCGGCAGGGTGGGTGCCGTCACCGGCACCGTGGTGGGTGTCGTGCTCGTCAGTGCTTGTCGCTGGGACCGATGCCGAGCATCGACAGCAGCATGCGGCACTCGTCCGCATTCTCTGCGTAGGCGGCGACGACTCGCTGCGCCTGTCGTGCGGTTTCGTCGGCGACGGGTTCGAGATCCTCGTCGGCGATGTCGTTCGCGGTGGTCGGGTCCGCGGCCATGATGTCCTCCCGGGGTCGCTGCTCTGTGCGAGCACGCATCGTCCTTCGACTCTAGGAGAATCGGACAGCTCGCCGCCACCCGCCTTCCGAGGTCGGTCCTGGCACGGTCCTGCACGTCTACGTCGCGGTACCGTAGGACGGTCGTGCTGTAGGTACACCGTGTGTGTTTCCGGTGCGCGACGTCACGGCGCCGACCCGCGGCGCACAACCGCGCTCTCGTCGAGGAAGGTATTCATGCCCATTGCCACCGTGAACGGCATCCCGCTGAACTACCAGGTCAAGGGAACGGGCGATCTCGTCGTCCTCATCATGGGAACGGGTAGTCCGGGGCGCGTGTGGGATCTGCACCAGGTGCCCGCGCTCGTGAAGGCCGGCTACCGGGTCGCCACCTTCGACAACCGCGGCATCGCACCGTCGGGCGAGAGCCTCGGCGGCATGACCATCGACGACCTGGTGAAGGACACCGCCGGCCTGATCGAACTGCTCGGCGGTCCCGCCTACGTGATCGGCACGTCGATGGGTGCGCGTGTCGCGCAGGAGTTGACGCTCGCCCGTCCCGAGCTCGTCCGCAAGGCCGTCTTCCTGGCCGGCCACGCCCGCATGGACCAGTTCCAGCTGACGCTCACCGAGGGGGAGCGCCAGCTCTACGACAGCGGCGTCGAACTGCCACCGAAGTACCAGGCCGCCGTCACGGCGGTGATGAATCTGTCGCCGGCCTCGCTGGCCGACGAGCACACCGCCCGCGACTGGCTGGACGTCTTCGAGTTCAGCGGCGGAAAGGTGTCGGCGGGCGTGCGCGCGCAGCTCGGCATGGACCGGGAATTCGATCGGCGCGCGGCCTACCGCGGCATCACCGTGCCGTGCCTGGCCGTCGGATTCGCCGACGACCGGATGATCCCGGCCTATCTGTCGCGCGAGGTGGCGGACGCCATTCCGGGTGCGCGCTACGAGGAGATCCCGGACGCGGGGCACTACGGCTATCTCGAGCGGCCCGAGGCGGTCAACAAGATCCTGGTGGACTTCCTGGCTTCCTAGAGGAGTCCCTTCACACGGGAAATCGGCAGGGGGGGGGGGGGGGGGGGGGGGGGGGGGCCCCCCCCCCCCCCCCGGGGCGGGGGGGGGGGGGCGCGGGGGGGGGGGGGGGGGGGGGGGGGCGCGGGGCGGGCGGGGGGGGGGGGGGGG